>DATABU010000887.1:0-3922 GCA_036259415.1 Longimicrobiaceae bacterium | reverse complement strand
CCGGGTGCAGCGCCACAGGCGGCCGCGCACGACGAAGTAGCGTCCGTCCGGCGTCACGGGATGGCGCACGCGCACTCTCCTTCGCGGTTCATCCTCCCTCCGCCGGGCACGGCGCGGGCCAGCGGACGGCTCGCGCGCGGCGAGGATATCGCCCGGATGGACGGCCTGGAGCTCGTCACCCCCCCCGCTGGTGGGCGGTCCGGGCGTGCGCCGTGCCGGCGGGCGGCGTACACGCGGGCGTTGTTCGACGGCTGGGCCCTCGTAACGCGAGAGCGAGAGGAGACCGGACGCATCTGGACCCGCTCGCCCGACCGGCGCCGGGTGATGAAGAATGTGAACGAGGGGCGGCCCGTATCGGCCGTCCCTCGTTCGCGTTCCCGCCCCGGCGAGATCTCACGCGAGGTCGGTTTGTGAATTTTCCATGACCATTCACGCCCAGCATGTTTCGCGCCAATGCCCTTGAGGGCCGCCGCGGACGAGCCTTCTGGAGGGAGGATTGCGGGCTTGGAAGTTGCGTCCTCAAAGGGGAGTGTGGCTGAGGCTTTCTTGGAACGATCCTTTCGCCGCGGCACCCCGCGCACAACGGGACGAACGTCGGAATCCGTGTCTGCGGGGCGGACCGTGGCCTGCCGGCGACCTGCACCGAGGGGGGCGAGGCATGCTGCGCGCGGTCGCACTTCTTCCCGAACCGACGGCACGCCAGCGTATGGCGGACGCCCTGGCCGGGTGCACCCCGGCGGGAAGCGCTCCGTCCATCGCGTTCGCCGGCTGCTGGCGGGAGGCCTGGCTCGAGGGACTTTCCAGCCCCCTCGACCTCCTCGTCTTCGACCCCTACGCGGGCGGACGCTTCGAGACGGAGCCGGTCGCGGCGTTCGCGGAGCAGTTCGGCTCGTGCGGACTCGTCGCCTACGCCCGGTTTCCACGCGGGTGCGCCGGTCAGGTCCTGGAGCTCAGCCGCTCCGGGGTCCACGCGGTGGTCACCGGGGACGTGGACGACCGGCCCGCGGAGTTCGGCGCGGTCGTCCGGGCCGCGCTGGAGCGCAGCGCCCTCGCGCAGGGCCGCGCCATCTGGGAGGCGCGCACGCCGGCCAGCGTGCGCGGCCTCTTTCTCCGGCTCCTGCAGGCGCCCCAGGAGGGCCTGACGCCCGCCGCGGCGGGCCGGATGTGGCACGCGCACCCCAAGACCATCCGCACCCACCTCCGGCGGGCCGGGCTGCCGCCCCTCGGAAAGCTCATCGTCTGGGCACGCCTCGTCCGCGCGTGCCAGTTCCTCCAGGACGCCGGCCGCTCGATCGAGAACGTCGCCCTCGTGCTCGGGTTCGCGTCGGCCAACAGCTTCCGCAACCAGCTCCTCCGCTACACCGGGCTCCGCCCCTCGGAGGTGCGCCGCCCCGGCGGGATGCGCTCCGTGCTCCTCCGCTTCGAGGGGGCGCTCCAGCCCGGCGCGTCCGCGGCAGGTGGTTCGGCTCGGTGTGGCCGGGCCCCCTCCCGGTGTGTGCCGGGCCCCGGCGAGGACGCTACCGTGAGGGAGACGGCGCTGCATGGCCGTCGATGACGGTGCCCTCGTGCCCACCTGTGCGCCGGCGTCCGAACCCTTCCTTTCCGTGGAGGACCCGATGAAACGCTTGCTGCTCAGCACCCTGTCGCTGGTGGTGATCGCCGGTGGCGGCACGCGCCTGGCCGCCGAGACGGCCGAGACCCCGTGGCAGACCTGCTTCAACGCCTGCACCGCGACCCACCCCGGCGAGGAGGGCTACCACTACTGCAGGGACGACTGCCGCGTCTTCGAGCCCAAGGAGGACGAGGAGGCGGAGGCCACGCTGAACTGACGCGGGACGCGGCGTAGCCTCGAAGAGACGTACCACTCGCTGACCCAGTGCACAGGTGGGCAACCGGGCATGGTGGCCATGAACCGAGTCGACTTTTCATCCAGGCTTCTCCTCCTGGCGGCCGTCGTGCCGCTGCCGTTCGCCGCCTGCTCGGCCGGTCCGGGCGAGCCCCGGTGGCGCGGCACGGTACAGCGGGACGGCGCCGCCGTGGAGGTGGTGAACCCCGGGGCCCCGGTCTTCGGGGCCGAGGCCGCCTCCGCGAGCCTGGCGTGGGAGGTCCCGCCGCCGGCGGACGGGGAGCCGGGGGCGTGGAGCAAGCCGTCGAGCCTGGCGCTGGGCGCGGGGGAGATCTACGTGCTCGATCCCGTGGCGCACACCGTCCACGTCCTCTCCCGGTCGGGAAAGCCTCTGCGGGACGTGGGCCGCGCCGGACGGGGGCCGGGGGAGCTGGGGTACACCTTCGGGGTCGCCTCGGTGGACGGCCTCCTGGCCGTGGGCAACGCAGGCGCCGGGCGGGTGGAGCTCTTCGCGGCCTCGGGCGAGCCCGCCGGCTCCGTCGCCCTCGGTACGCCCGCGTTCACGCTCGCCGCCGTGCCCCCCGGCGGACTGCTGGTGTGGAACGCCCGGGCGGAGCAGAGGCTCTACGACGTGCGGGGCGAGAGCCGCGCCATCCCGCTCGCTCCCTTCACCGGCGCGGAGCGCGCCGGGAAGGCCGACTGCGTACGGCTGGCGGGGGCCGTCGACCGCATCCTCCAGCTGGACTGCACCACCCCGGTCTTCCACGTCGTCGCCCGCGACGGGACTCGCATGCGCACGGTCCGGGTGCGCCGCAAGCCGGTTCCCGCCAGCGCGGAGGAGCTGGGCCAGTACCGGAGCACCATCGCGGCGGCCATGGCGCGCGACGAGAGGATGACGCCCACGCTGGCGCGGTCGCTGCTGGAGGACATGACCCGGAAGCAGAGCCCCAAGCGGCTGATGCGGGGGATCCGGCACGACCCCGCCTCGGGGCTGTACGCCCTCTGGGAGCAGCAGCCGCGGGAGCTCGGGACCGGGCCCGCGCGGCTGCACCTCTTCAGCCCCACGGGCGTGTTCCTGGCGACCGTCGGCTTCGCCGGGCCCTGGCTCGACTTCGAGATCGACGACCTCACCGTCTACGCGCTCACCGAAGACCCGGAGACCGGGCTCGCCGGGCTCTCCGCCTACCGGGTGAGCCTGGCGCCCGAGGTGCGGGCGCTCGCGTCGGCGGCTCCGGAAGACCTCTAACCGCGCTCCCCGGAGGCCCCGTGAAGGACAAGCTGGCGACGCTCGCCACCGCCGTCCTGGTGCTCTCGGCCCTCGTGGTCGCCGGCCTCGTCGCGCGGATGGAGCTCCGCCCGGACGGCCGCCCCCTCCCGGCGCAGGGGACGATGGTGGCGAACTGGCGCGACGTCCTCGGCGAGCCTCCGGGCGAGGCGCGCGACGAGGTGCTCCTCGCGGTGTTCGCCGACTACACCTGCACGTTCTGCCGGGACACCGAGGCCGCGCTCGACTCGCTCCAGGCGGCCTCCGGGAGGCGGGTGCGGATCCGGCAGGTCCACTTCCCGCTCCGGCCCGACGGGGTCGGGTTCAGGGCCGCCGTGGCCGCCGAGTGCGCGAAGCTCCAGGGGGCGGGAC
The DNA here is from genome assembly GCA_036259415.1 of Longimicrobiaceae bacterium. GTDB lineage: Bacteria > Gemmatimonadota > Gemmatimonadetes > Longimicrobiales > Longimicrobiaceae > JAFAYN01. Next base: position 440 of record DATABU010000887.1, on the reverse strand, counting down.
CGGCGTACCACCGTCTTCTCTACCGGCACCAGGCCGCGCTGGGGACGCTCCCCTGGGACAGCCTGGCGGTGCTGGCGGGGGTCCCCCGTCCGGACGCGTTCCGGGCCTGCCTCGGAGACGCCCGGGCCGCCGACGCCGTGCGCCGCGACCGGCGCCGCGGCGAAGCCGTGGGCGTCGCGCTCACGCCCACCCTCCTGGTCGACGGCCGGATGTATCTCGGCGCCGCCGGATACGCCGAGCTCGCCCGGCGGGTGGAGCGGCCCGCCGGCCCCGCGCCCTCTTCCGCTTCCGCCAACCGCTGACGCCCGCCCGGAGCTCCGCCGCTCCCTCCGCGCGCCCGTGGCGGGCTCGACGAGGGCGCCGCCGCCCTCCGGAAACGAGATCGCCCGCCCCCCCGGCCGGGGGCGGAGGGGGGGGGGGTTTCCCGCGAGGGGGGGGTC
>DATABU010000886.1:0-6680 GCA_036259415.1 Longimicrobiaceae bacterium | reverse complement strand
GCCGCTCGTGCGAGCGGCCGCCCCTGCGGCGTGGTCCTGCGAGCGGGGCCGACGGGACTCGAACCCGCGACCTCCGGAGTGACAGTCCGGCACTCTAACCGACTGAGCTACGGCCCCACGCCCGCCGTCCGGCGGGCCGCCAAGGATAGCGGGTCGCCCCCCTTTTCTCAAGAGGCGCGGCTACGCCGCCTCCAGTGCCGCCGCGATGCGGGCCTCCAGCTCCACGTGGGCGATGAGCACCGCCGCGTCGCGCTGCCGCACGCGCTCGTAGCGCTCGGCCTCCTCGCCCTCCAGCACCACCAGCGCGCGCACCCGCTCCACGAAGGCGCGCGCCTCCGGCGGGGGGAGCGGCTCGCCGGTGGCAAGCGTCTCGTCGATCTCCACGATCAGCCCCGAGAAGGGGCGCAGCCAGGCGAAGCGCGGGTCCTGGATGAGCGCCTGGAGGAACTGCCCGCTGGACATGGGGCCGCTCTCGCGCTCCACCGCGGCGCGCTCGGAGTCGATCAGGGCCTTGTGCAGGCGGAGCAGACCGCGCCGCACCTCCTTGAGGCGGTCGCGCACCGGGTCCGGGGAGCGGTCTCGCCGCGGGGTCGGGGGGGTCATGGTGCCTCCTGGCGTCTGGACGCATGCGTTTCGCCGCCCGCGGATTGAAAGAAGCGGGCCACCCGCGGGCGGCTTGACAGCCCGGCAATATGGAACTAATCTGGTTGCAGTTCAACCGGGGAGCGATGATGTCGACCATGAGCAGCCGGGCGGCGGTGGCGGTGCACCTGCTGGCGTTCCTCACCTGGCGGAGGGACGAGCCGGTGAGCTCGCAGCAGGCGGCCCGCAGCGTGAACACCAACCCCGTCGTGGTGCGGCGCATCGTGGGCGCGCTGCGCCGCGCGGGGCTGGTGGAGGTGCAGCCGGGCGCCGCGGGCGGCGCCCGGCTGGCGCGCGCCCCGGAGGAGATCTCGCTGCTGGAGGTGTACCGCGCGGTGGAAGACGGCGCGCCGCTCTTCGCACTGCACCCCCAGACGCCCTGCCAGGACTGCGGCGTGGGCGCCAACATCCAGGCGGCCCTCTGCGGGGTCTTCGGCGAGGCGCAGGCGGCCATGGAGGCGGTGCTCGCCCGGGTCACGGTGGCCGAAGTCGCGGCCTCGGTGTTCGCCCGCATGGGGCATCCCGGCGACTGCGGGACGGGGCGGCGCACGGCATAGCGGCCGCGACGGCCGGGGCGCCCGGCGTTGCGCCTGGATCGGTAACCGCAACAGGCACGATTTCATTTCGGGGAGGTGAAGATGAAGCCGGGGATCCGCATGGACCGGGGGTCGCGCCCCGTGATCCTCCTGCTGGCGCTCGCGGCCGCGCTGCTCCTGGCCGGCTTCCGCCCGGCGCAGGACGCGGGGCGGATCGTGGGGCGGGTCACGGACACCGCCGGGAACCCGCTGGCGGGCGCGGTGGTGAGCGCCAGCCCCGCCGACCCCGCGGCCGCCGGCGTGGAGACGCGCACCGGCGAGACAGGCGGGTTCCAGCTCGCTTGGCTCCCGCCGGGGCGGTACACGGTGCGCGCGTCGGTCCCCGGCTACGCCCCCGCCGGGCAGGAGGTGACGCTGCCCCCCGGCGGCCGCGAGACGGCCATCCTCCGCCTGCGCCCCGCGCGCAGCCAGGCGATCGCCGCGCCCCCCTCCCGCCCCGTGCTGGGCGCCCGCGTGAGGGATGCGAGCGCGAAGCGGCGAGACCCGCAGTAGTACCGCGGGGCTCGCCTCCGTTAGCGGGCGTAGTCCGCCCGCTTACGGAGCCGCAGCCCGACCCGAGCGCCAGCGAGGGGCACGCCCACCCCAATCCGCTGCCGTTGAAGCTGTCGTCGAACACACGGACCCGACCCGCGACACGAGGGTATCCGGAACGCCGGCCCTCCCGCTGTACAACCCCCTGAGGAACGCGCCCGTGGAAACCCGAAAGCAGAAGAAGCCCAAGTACGACCGCGCCGCCGCCTGGGCCGAGACCAAGCGGCTGATGTGGCACCACCGCCGCTCGCTGGGCATCGGCTTCGCGCTGATGCTGGTGAGCCGCCTGGCCGCGCTGGTGCTCCCCGCCAGCTCCAAGTGGCTGATCGACGACGTCGTCGGCAAGGGGCGGCACGAGCTGCTGGTCCCCCTGGCCGCCGCGGTGGGCGTCGCCACGCTGGTGCAGGCGGTCACCGGCTTCGCCCTGTCGCAGGTGATCAGCGTGGCCGCGCAGCGGGCCATCGCCGACATGCGCCGGGCGGTGCAGGAGCGGGTCACCCGCATGCCGGTGCGCTTCTTCGACTCCACCCAGTCGGGGATCCTGATCAACCGCGTCATGAACGACGCGGAGGGGATCCGCAACCTGGTGGGCACGGGGATCCTGCAGCTCGTGGGCGGGATCTTCACGGCCGTCCTGGCGCTGGCGGCGCTCCTCTACCTGAACTGGCAGCTCACGCTGGTGAGCGTGGCGGTGCTGGCGATCTTCGGCGGGGTGATGGCGTACGCCTTCAACCGCCTGCGCCCCATCTTCCGCGAGCGCAGCGTCATCCAGGCGGAGGTCACGGGCCGCCTGACCGAGACGCTGGGCGGGATCCGCGTGGTGAAGGCGTACGGGACGGAGAAGCGGGAGCAGCGGGTCTTCACGCACGGGGTGCATCGCCTCTTCCGCAACATCGCCAGCTCCATCACGGGGGTGTCGGCGGTGGGCTCGTTCGCCACGGTGGTGGTGGGCGTGGTGGGGACGGTGATGATCCTGATGGGCGGCCGGGCCATCCTGAGCGGCACCATGACCCTGGGCGACCTGTTCGCCTACGTCTTCTTCTCCGGGCTGCTGGCGGCGCCGGTGATCCAGACGGCCTCCATCGGCACGCAGATCAGCGAGGCGTTCGCGGGGCTGGACCGCATCCGCGAGCTGATGGAGACGCCCACCGAGGACGACGAGAGCGAGGGCGCGCTCCCGGTGAAGTCGGTGCGCGGCGACGTGGCCTTCCGCGACGTGTGGTTCGAGTACAACGAGGGGGTGCCGGTGCTGAAGGGGATCGACTTCGTGGCCCCCGCCGGGACCACCACGGCGCTGGTGGGCTCCAGCGGCTCCGGCAAGAGCACGCTGGTCTCGCTGGTGATGGCCTTCAACCGACCCGGGTCGGGGCGCATCGAGGTGGACGGGACGGACCTGGCCGACCTGAGGCTGCGCGACTACCGCGAGCAGCTGGGGGTGGTGCTCCAGGACAACTTCCTCTTCGACGGCACGGTGGCGGACAACATCCGCTTCGCCCGGCCGGACGCCTCGCGCGCGGAGATCGAGGAGGTGGCCCGCATCGCCAACGCGGACGAGTTCATCCGCGGCTTCCCGGAGGGGTACGACACCGTCGTGGGCGAGCGGGGGATCAAGCTCTCGGGCGGGCAGCGGCAGCGCATCGCCATCGCCCGCGCCATCCTGGCGGACCCGCGCATCCTGATCCTGGACGAGGCCACCTCGTCGCTGGACAGCGAGAGCGAGGCGCTGATCCAGGAGGGGCTGCGCCGTCTGCGGCAGGGGCGCACCTCGTTCGTGATCGCGCACCGGCTCTCCACCATCCGCAGCGCCGACCAGATCCTGGTGCTGGAGCACGGCGAGATCGTGGAGCGCGGCACCCACGCGGAGCTGATGGCGCTGGGCGGGCGCTACCGCGAGCTGCACGACCGGCAGTACGCCTGGGAGCAGGACCTGTTCGTGAACCCGGGCGAGGAGCTCAAGGACCCGGCGCTGGAGGAGGCGATCCCGGCGGGGAAGGTCCGGGTGGCGGTGCGCTGAGGCGGGCGCGATCGGCCGGGGACGGAGAGCGAAGCGGGAGGGGGCGTCCCCCTCCCGCTTCTTCGTGTCCGGATCCTACCTCACCCCCCCTCGTCCGCCATGGGCCCGTAGACCTGCGGGAGCGGGACGTCCACCAGGCGCAGGTAAACGGTGAGCTGCCCCCGGTGGTGGATCAGGTGGTTCAGGTGCCCTCGCACCACCTCGCCGCGGGGCCCGGTGAGCAGCACGTTGCCGCCGTGCTTGAGCGACCAGGGCTCGTCCAGGGCGGCGCCGGTGACGGGCGGCCCAGCTACCCTCAGGCGACCCCCGCCGTCCGCGCCCGGTCCGGGTCCAGCGGCTCGTTCAGCCGCACCGGCGGCCCGGCCTTGCGCTGCAGCCGCAGGTTCAGCAGCTCCACGAACACGCTGAAGCCCATGGCGAAGTAGATGTAGCCCTTGGACACGTGCTGCCCGAAGCCCTCGGCCATCAGCGTGACGCCGATCAGGAGCAGGAAGCTGAGCGCCAGCATCTTCACCGTGGGGTGCCGGTCCACGAAGCGGCCGATGGCCCCCGCGGAGAGCAGCATCACCCCCACGGCCACGATCACCGCGGCGATCATCACCCCCACCTCGTCCACCATCCCCACCGCGGTGATCACCGAGTCCAGCGAGAAGACGATGTCCAGCAGCAGGATCTGGATGATGACGCTGCGGAAGGAGGGGTGCACCCCCACCTCCGTGCGGTCCTCGCCCTCCAGCTTGTGGTGGATCTCCCGCGTGCTCTTCGCCACCAGGAAGAGGCCGCCGGAGATCAGGATCAGGTCGCGCCCCGAGATCTCCTGCTCGAAGACTTCGAAGAGCGGCGCGGTCAGCCGCATGATCCAGGCGAGGCTGAGCAGCAGCAGGACCCGCGTGATCATCGCCAGGGCCAGACCGATGGTGCGGGCCCGGGCCTGCTGCGACGCGGGGAGCTTCCCCGCCAGGATGGAGATGAAGACGATGTTGTCGATGCCGAGGACGATCTCCAGCACCGTCAGCGTCAGGAACCCGATCCAGATCGAGGGGTCGGCGAGCCAGTCCATGTCGTGTCCTCTGCTCTGCTGAGGGGGTCACAGCGGTCGCGAGCGCACATGCAACCCGCGTGCACACCTGCTCCACACTTCCTCCCGCTGCCGGAACGACCTGCCCCACCGCCTCCAGCCTCCCGCGGCGGCGGCCGCCCGGGACCGCGGGGCCCAGGCGGAACGCTCCCGCCCGGACCCCGACCTGCGTGCCGGGACGGCCTACTGGCGCCGCGCGGCCGAGGCGTCGCGGACCGGGCGGAACTCCGAGGTGGAGCGGTAGTTGGGCCACTCGCGCGAGTTGGCCAGCTCCAGCCCCAGGCGGTGGAGCACCGCCACGTCCTGCGCCATCCCCCCGAAGCTCCAGGTCGCCGGGTCGTACTCGTCGGCGGGCTGGTGGTAGGCGTCGCGGCGGTACGCGTCCGCCGCCGCCTTGCCCGCGGCCGTCCCGCCCTCCAGCAGGTCCTCCCCGCTGTCCACGTACAGCATGGGCACGCCCCGCTTGGCCATGGGGAAGTGGTCCGAGCGGAAGAAGTAGCCCGCCTCGGGGTTGGGGTCGCGCGCCACCACGCGCCCGCCGGCGGTCAGCACCGCCTCCAGCCGGTCCTCCAGCTCGCTCTGCCCGTAGCCGACCACCAGCAGGTCGCGCGCCGGGCCGGTGGGCGAGAGGGCGTCGATGTTGAAGCCCGCCACCGTGGTCTCCAGCGGGTAGACGGGGTTGGCGGCGTAGTACTCCGAGCCCAGCAGCCCCTTCTCCTCCACCGTCCAGGCGGCGAACACCAGCGAGCGCTCCGGGCGCGGCCCCGCGGCGAAGACGCGCGCCAGCTCCAGGATGGCGGCGATCCCCGTGGCGTTGTCCACCGCGCCGTTGTAGATGCTGTCGCCGCGGGCGTCCGGGGCGCCCACCCCCAGGTGGTCCCAGTGGCCGCCGTAGAGCACGGTCTCGCCGGGACGGGTGGTCCCCGGGAGGCGGCCCAGCACGTTGCGGGAGCGGATGCCGGCGCGGCGCACGTCGTAGCGCGCCGAGAAGGTGGCGCCCTCGAGCGGCACGGGCCGGAACCCGCGCGTCTGCGCGCGGCGCTTGAGCGCCTCGAAGTCCTGCCCCGCGGCGCGCAGCAGCTCCACCGCCACGTCGCGCTGGATCCACCCCTCCAGGAGCGGGTGCACCTCGCCCGGGTTCTCCCGGACGATGTCGAACATGGTGTTGGTGTTGGAGTTCTTGACCGTGGCCCAGCCGTACGAGGCCGGCTCGGTCTCGTGCACGATCAGCAGCCCCGCCAGCCCCTGGCGCGCCGCCTCCTCGTACTTGTAGGTCCAGCGGCCGTAGTAGGTCATGGCCTTGCCGCCGAAGTCGCCCTGCCCGGTCTCGAAGTCGGGGTCGTTGACCAGCACGATCCCCACCCTGCCGCGCAGGTCCTGCCCGGCGTAGTCGTCCCAGTTGCGCTCCGGCGCCTTCACCCCGTAGCCGAGGAACACCAGCGGGGCGCTGCGGATGGCGACGCTGTCCACGCCCAGCATGCTGGCGCGCACCGCGACCTCCTCGCCCTGGGCCAGGCTCCGGCGGCGGCCGCCCACCGTGTAGCTCAGCTCGGGCGTGCCGACGATGTCGTACTGGTTCAGGGGGACCTCCTGGAACCAGCTCCCGTTCGGGCCGCCGGGCTCCAGCCCCGCCTCGCGGAACTGCCCGGCGATGTACTCGACGGTCATCGCCTCGGCCGGGGTGGCCGGGCCGCGCCCCAGGAACTCGTCGGAGGCGAGCACGCGGACGTGCTGCTCCAGGCGCGCGGGGTCGATGGCCGGCAGGGCCGCCGCCGACGGCGCGGCGGCGGGCTCGGCGGCCGGCGCGCCCGGCTGCGCC
>DATABU010000885.1:0-6646 GCA_036259415.1 Longimicrobiaceae bacterium | reverse complement strand
ACCCGGCGGCCTGAGCGCCGCCACCCTCCCCCGTTCCGGGGGAGGGGCATCCTACAGGTGAAGGCAGGCGGCGGAGTGCGTGGCAGGTGGCCCGCGTGAGGGATGCGAGCGCGAAGCGGCGAGACCCACAGCAGTACCGTGGGGCTCGCCTCCGTAGGGCCACGTTGTTTGTGGCCCTACGGAGCCGCAGCCCGACCCCGGCGCAGCCGGGGGCACGCCCGACCCCGCCGTTCAACATGACCCCTACCGCCGCCCCCGCTCCTCGCGCAGCCGGTCCACCTCCTCCGGCGACCACTCGTGCAGGTGGGCGACCTCGGCCTCCAGCTCGGGGAGCCCGGAGCGCAGGCACTCGGCCCGCCGCTCGCGCGCGGCGAAGGCCGCCCCGCGCGCCTCGTCCCACCGGCCCGCGTCCATGTAGGCGGTGACCAGCAGCTCGTAGGCGAGGGCGTGCGGGTACGCGCGCAGCAGCTCGCGCAGGCGGGGGATCGCGTCGATGCGCGCCTGCGGGGAGGCGACGTCGATGGAGAGCAGCTCCTCCGCGACCTCCGCCCGGCGGCGCACCAGCTCCGCCACGTCGGTGGGGTAGGTCTCGGCGGTGTACTCGCCCAGGGCGTGCGGACCCGCCTGCTCCCGGCCGAAGATGGCGTCCCGGATGGAGGCGTTGGGCGGGAGGTCGTCCCCCGCGTCCTCGGCCGCCATGCGCTTCCTCAGCCAGTACCGTATCCCCATTCTCCCCCTCCGCACGTGGAACGTGGACATGCCGAGCGCCGGACGGCGGGCATCGCCGCGTCCGGCGCCGGGACGGATCCGCAGGAGACGTGCCGGGCGCGGCCTACTCCATGTCCACCTGGCGGACGTCGAGCACCTCGGGGAGCGAGCCCAGCCGCTCCAGAACCTCCGTCGGGACCCGGCCGTCCACGGAGATGGCGGCCAGCGCCTCGCCGCCGGCCTGGAGCCGCGCCTGGTGGTACTCGGCGATGTTGACCTCGGCCTCGCCGAGCACCGTCCCCACCCGGCCGATGACCCCGGGGACGTCGTGGTTGCGGAGCACCACCAGCGTCCCGCGCGGCGCCACGTCCACGCGGAAGGCGCCGATGCGGGTGATGCGGCCGTGGGCCTCGCCCAGCAGCGCGCCGCCCACCCGGACGCTCCGGTCCCCGCCGTCCATGCGCAGCTCCACCTCCTCCCCCAGCTCGCCGCGCCCGGCGACCTGCGCCCACGCCGTCTCGATCCCCCGCTCCGTGGCGACGTGGTGCACGTTCACCAGGTTGATGGCGCGCCGGTCGATCACGTCGCGGAGCGCGCCCTGGAGCGCGGCCAGCAGGAGCGCGCGCGGGGCCTCCTCGCGCGGCCCGGAGTAGCGCAGCTCCACGCCGCTGAGCCCCGCCGGCAGGAGGCAGCGCCCCAGCCGCCCCAGCCGCTCCACCAGCGTCATCAGCGGGCGCAGCTCGGCCCAGCCGGCGCCGCCCACGCCGGCGGCGTTGAGCGCGCCGCTCAGGTCGCCGGTGAGCAGCGCGTCGCGCACCGCCGTGCACGCCTCGATGGACACGCTGCGCTGCGCGTCGGTGGTGGAGGCGCCCAGGTGCGGGGTGAGGAAGACGTTGGGCGTCCGTCGCAGCGGGTGGTCCGCCGCCAGCGGCTCGCGCGAGTACACGTCCAGCGCCGCCCCGCCGATGCGGCCGGCCCGGAGCGCGTCCAGCAGCGCATCCTCCGCGACGATCCCGCCGCGCGCCAGGTTCAGGACGATGGCGCGGGGCCCCAGGCGCGACAGCTCCGGCGTGCCGATCATCCCCCGGGTCTCGTCGGTGAGCGGGACGTGCAGGGTGAGGAAGTCCGCCGCGTCCAGGGCGTCTGGGAGGCGCGCCACCCGCTCCACGCCCAGCTCCTCGAAGCGGGCGGCGGTGACGTACGGGTCGTAGGCGAGCACGTTCATCCCGAATGCGCGGCCGCGGCGCGCCACCTCGCTCCCGATGCGCCCCAGCCCCACGATGGCCAGCGTCCGCCCGCGCAGCTCCGTCCCGCCCAGCGTGGAGCGGTCCCAGCGCCCGGCCTGCATGGAGGCGTGGGCCTCCGGGAGGTGGCGGACCAGCGAGATCAGCACCCCGAAGAGCAGCTCCGCCACGGAGACGGTGTTCCCGCCCGGGGCGTTGATCACCGCGACCCCCAGCTCGGTGGCGCGGTCCAGGTCGATGTTGTCCACCCCCACCCCCGCCCGGCCGACCACCCTGAGCCGCTCGCCGCGCTCCAGCAGCGCCGCGTTGACGCGGGTGGCGCTCCGCCCCACCAGGGCGTCGTACTCGCCGACCTCCTCCAGCAGCCGCTCCGCGGGGAGCGTGGGGCGCTCCACGACCTCGATGCGGGGGCTGGCGCGCAGCAGCGCGATCCCCTCCGGGTCCACCTCGTCCGTCACCAGCACGCGGAACTCCGCCGCAGCCGTCATCCCAGCACCTCCTCCAGCTCCGCGAGCAGCCCGTCCAGCTCCTCGACCGTGTGATCTCCCATGTGCCCGATCCGGAACGTCTCGTCGCGGAGCTTCCCGTACCCCGCCGCGATGGTCCACCCCCGCGCCTCCAGCGCAGCCGCCACCTGCGTCCCCTTCCGCTCCGGCGGGAGGACGATGGCGGTGTTGGTGGGCGAGCGGAACCCCTCCGGCGCGAGCACCGAGAGCCCCCACCGCGCACCCTCGGACGCCGTCCAGGCCCAGCACCGCTCCGCCATGGCGCGGTGCCGGGCGATGCGCGCCTCCACGCCCTCGGCCACGATGCGGCGGGTCTGCTCCACCAGCGCGTACACCAGGCTCACCGAGGGGGTGTTGGGCGTCTGGTGCCTCGCCCACTGGCGGTCGAACTCCACCAGGTCGAAGTACTGCCCGCGGCCGGGGATCGTCTCCGCGCGCGCCAGGAAGCGCGGCGCCGCCGTGGCGAACGCCAGCCCGGGCGGGAGCGCGAGCGCCTTCTGCGAGCCGGTGAGCAGCAGGTCCAGGCCCCACGCGTCCGCCTCCACGGCGGCGCCGCCCACGCTGGTGACGCCGTCCACCAGGAGCAGGATCTCCTCCCCAATCTCCCGCTCGGCGGCGCGGACGGCCTCCGCGATCTCCGGGAGCGGGTTCAGCACCCCGGTGGAGGTCTCGGAGTGCACCACGGTCACCGCGTCGAGCCCGCCCGCGCGCAGGCGGCGGAAGACCTCCTCCGGGTCGTGCGCGGCGCCCCAGGCGGCGTCGTACGTCTCCACCTCGCGGCCGCAGTCGGCCACCAGGTCGCGGAAGCGCCCGCTGAAGGCGCCGCCCACCAGCGCCAGGGCGCGGCGGCGCACCCCGCATCGCACCGCGGCCTCCATCAGCCCGGTCGCCGAGGAGGAGGAGACGTACACCGGCCGGCCGGTGCGGAAGATCCTGCGGAGCGGGACGTCCACCTCGCGCAGCAGGGCGGACATCCCCGGGCCCCGGTGCCCGATCACGGGGCGGGTCATCGCTTCCAGCACCTCCGGGCGCACCTCGGTGGGGCCGGGGAGGAAGAAGCGGCCGAACTGGGTCTGCACGGTCATCCAGCGGTCAGTGTCGGTGCATGTCGGGTGAAAGCTCGCCAGCGAGCAGGGCGTCGCCGCGGCGCAGGAGCTCCGCCCAGGGGGAGCCGGCCAGGCTCGCGCGGTCCGCGGGGCCGGCGGCCAGCGCGAGAACGGGGGCGAGGCTCGGGTCGCGGAGGACCACGTCGGCGCCCGCGGCCACGGGAGGGCGGAAGGCCGCGCCCATGTAGGCGGCGAAGGCGTCCACGGCGGGGCGCGCCTCCAGGTCGGTGGCGCCGTCGCCCACAAGCAGGGCGGGGCGGGGGAGCGCCCAGGCGCGGAGGACGATCTCCTTGCCCCCGCTCCGCGCCAGCGGCGAGCCGCGCTCGAAGCCGCCGTACGCCCCGCCGCCGTCGAAGTCGATCCCCACGGCGCCCACGGCCTCCGGGCCCAGCCCCAGCTCGCGGGCGAGCGCCTCCACGGGCGGGCGGAGCCCCCCGGAGAGCACGCGCACCGTCTTCCCCAGGGAGAGGAGCGCGGCCACCGTCTCGCGGGCGTCGGGGACCAGCGCCGCCACGTAGGCGCGCGACAGCGCCTCCACCCGCTCGCGCGAGGGGCGGATCAGCTCCAGTCTGCGCCCGTAGACCTCCTCCAGGGGGACGAGCCCCTGCATGGCCTCCTCGGTCAGCGCCCGGATGGGCCCGGCGTGCTCCGGTCCCGCCAGCTCGTCGATCCCCTCGATGGCCGCCAGCGTGGAGTCGCAGTCGAAGACCACCGAGCGGAAGCCCTCACCCCTCACGCGAGATCCCCGCCGGCAGGGTGAGCGTGAACACCGACCCCTCGCCGGGAGCGGAGCGCACGGTGACGTCGCCGCCGAGCTGGCGGGCCATCTCGCGGGAGAGGGCCAGCCCCAGCCCCGTCCCCCCGAAGCGCCGCGTCGCGGAGCCGTCCACCTGCCGGAACTCGTCGAAGATGCGCTCGTGCTCCTCCGGCGCGATCCCGATCCCGGTGTCCTCCACCTCCCAGGTGACGAAGCCGCGCTCCTCCGGGGGAAGGTCCACGCCCTCCGGCCGCGGGCCGATGTCCACCCGCCGCACCCGCACCACCACCGACCCCTCCGGCGTGAACTTGACGGCGTTGGAGAGCAGGTTGCGGAGGATGCGGACCGCGTGACCCGGGTCGGTGTGCACGGGTATGGCCGCGGGGGGGAACTCGGTGCGCAGCTCCAGGTGCTCGGGCGACGGCGAGAGCGTGGCGATGGCCGCGCGGGCGAGTGCCACCGCGTCGCAGCGCTCCGGCTCGGCGGGGGTGCGCCCCAGCTTCAGGTGGGTGAGGTCCAGCAGGTCGTTGATGAGCCCCATCAGCGCGGTCCCCGCGGTCTCGATCTTCTCCACGGCCGAGCCCTGCTCGCCGCTGAGCTCACCCGAGAGCCCCTCGCGCAGGAGGTAGGTGTAGCCCAGGATGGCGGTGAGCGGGGTGCGCAGCTCGTGCGACACGTTCGCCAGGAACTCGCCCTTCAGCCGGCGCGCCTCCTCTGCCTCGTGGTAGCGAGCCTCCAGCTCCACGTTCTGCTCGCGGAGCAGGGCGTTGGCGCGCTGCAGGTCCTCGATCATGTGCGCCTTCTCCGCCGTGGCGGAGAGCTGGTCGGCCACCAGGCGGAGGAGGCTGCGGTCGGCCTCGCAGAGCTCGTCCCGGCCGCGGAAGTAGAAGGTGATCGCGCCCACCGCCTTCCCCCTGCAGGTGAGCGGGAGCGAGACGGAGGAGGAGAAGTCCAGCTCGCGCGCGGACTCCCACCAGTCCTCCAGCGCCGGGTCGGCGTAGACGTCGAACACCTCCACGATGCGGTTCTCCGCCACGGCCCGCCCCGTGGGCCCGTTCCCCACGCGCACCCGCATCTGGCCCAGGTACGCGGCCCAGGTCCGCGGCCAGTTGTAGGCGGCGACCACCCCCAGGAGCGATTCGTCGTCCTGTTCGTCCTCCCGCAGGAACACGCACCCGAACGACGCTCCCACCAGCACGGAGACGCGCTCCAGGGCCAGCCGGTACACCTCCGTGGGGCTGCCCGCGGTGAGGAACGCGTGGGCGATCTCGCGGGCCGCCTGGAGCTCGCGGACGGCGAGCGAATCGGTGCCGGTTGAGGGGAGAAAAGTCGCTTGATCCAAGGGATTCTCTCTTGACGGATCGGAAGTGGACGCCTACTGTACCAGGGAACGGCGCGGCCGTTTGGCAATACGCGTTATTCAACCCTTTTCAGGAGTCTGCTCGGTGAACAAGTCCGAACTCGTCCAGCAGCTGGCCAGCCGGGCCAACATCAGCCGCGCCGACGCCCAGCGGGCCGTCGACGCGCTATTTTCGGTCGACAACGGCATCATCTCGCAGGCGCTGAAGAGCGGGGACAAGGTCCAGATCACCGGGTTCGGGAGCTTCGAGACCAAGCAGCGCGAGGCGCGGAAGGGCCGCAACCCGCGTACCGGCAAGGAGATCGACATCGCCGCCTCCACCAGCGCCGCGTTCCGTCCCGGCAAGGGGCTGAAGGACTCGATCGCCTGACCGGCCGCGCCGTTCCCGCGGAAGGCCGAGAGCCACGGCGCGCTACGCCGTGGCTCTCTCGCGTTCGGAGCCCCCTCCATGTCCCGCAGGAAGCGCCCCGCCCGCTCCGCCCCCGTCTTGAGGGGCGACGTCCACCCCACGCTCGACCTCCACGGGCACACGGCCGACGAGGCGCTGCGGCGCGCGGAGAGCTGGCTCCGGGAGCGGCAGCGCGACGGGGTGCGCACCGTGCGGGTGGTCACGGGACGCGGGACGCGCTCGGCGGGGCCGCCGGTGCTGCGGGGGGAGGTCGGGGCGCTGCTGGACTCGCTGCGCGGCTCGCTGGTGTCGTACTTCACCCTGGACTCCGGGGGCGGTGCGTTCCGCGTGGAGCTGGAGCGGGCCCGGTCGGGCCCACGGCGCGCGGCCCCCTCCAGGCTGCTGCCCCGCGCCGATCCCGACCTCCGCAGGCGCGCCGAGGAGGCGCTCTGGGAGCTGGGGGTGGACCCCACGCCGCCGCTGCTGGAGGCCGAGATCCGGCGGATTCTCCGGGAAGCGGGCGAGGCGTCGTAGTGTAGCGGAAAAAGCGGGGAGCGCGCAAGGCGTTTGCGCGCTC
>DATABU010000884.1:0-24155 GCA_036259415.1 Longimicrobiaceae bacterium | reverse complement strand
CCCCGCCGCGGGCCTGGAGGCGCGGCGGCGGGGCTACGCGGCTTCCTGGATCTCCGGCGCGAGCGAGCGCTCGTCCGCGGCGTCGAAGAAGTGGAGCCGCCCCAGGTCGAAGGCCAGCGCAAGCGGCTCACCCGGCCTGGGAACGGGCTGCGGAGCCACGCGCGCCGTGACCCGGTGCGGGCCCGCGGCGGCGTGCACGAAGACCTCGTTCCCCAGCGGCTCCACCCCCTGAACGGTGAAGGGCACCTCCGCGAGCGCGGCGTCCGCGGGCCGGCCGCGCTGCGCGAACACGCTCTCCGGGCGGATCCCCAGCACCACCGCGCGCCCCGCATGGGGGCGCAGGCGCTCGGCCCACCCGGCGGAGAGCGGGAGCCGGAAGGCGTCGCCCGCGGCGCGGAACTCCGCCCCGTCGTCCCGGCCCACCGTCCCTTCGAAGAAGTTCATGGCCGGGCTGCCGATGAAGCCGGCGACGAACCGGTTGGCGGGGTGGTCGTACAGCTCCAGCGGCGCGGCGATCTGCTGCACGTGTCCGTGGTTGAGCACCACGATGCGGTCGCCCAGCGTCATGGCCTCCACCTGGTCGTGCGTCACGTACACCATGGTGGCGTCCAGGCGGCGGTGCAGGGAGGAGATCTCGGCCCGCATCTGCACGCGCAGCCTGGCGTCCAGGTTGGAGAGCGGCTCGTCGAACAGGAACACCGCGGGGTCGCGGACGATGGCGCGCCCCAGCGCCACGCGCTGCCGCTGGCCCCCCGAGAGCTGGCGCGGCTTGCGGTCCAGGATCGCCTCGATCCCCAGCGTCGCAGCCGACTCGCGCACGCGGCGCTCGATCTCGGAGCGCGGCGTCTTCTGCAGCTTCAGGGCGAAGCCCAGGTTGTCGCGCACCGTCATGTGCGGGTACAGCGCGTAGCTCTGGAAGACCATGGCGACGTCCCGGTCGCGGGGCGCCAGGTCGTTCACGCGCCGGTCGCCGATGTACAGGTCGCCCGCGGTGATGGGCTCCAGCCCGGCGATCATGCGCAGGAGCGTGCTCTTGCCGGAGCCGGACGGGCCGACGAGCACCATCAGCTCGCCGTCGTGGACGTGGAAGGTGGCGCCGGCCACCGCGACGTGCGCGGTCCCGTCGCCGTACACCTTGCGGACGCCGTTCAGGCGGATGCTCGCCATGGACGCGCGGGGCGGGGGCGGAGGCCCCGGCCCGGCCGGCCGGGGACGACCCGACAAGATCGCCCCCGGGGCGAGGCGCGGGCAAGTCGCGCGGCGGGGTCGCCGCGGCGTCTCAGGGACGGAGGGTCCAGTCCACCTCGACCGCGAGGGCGTGGGCGTCGCGCGGCGAGTCGCCGAAGTCGCGCTGGAGGAGGTAGGCGAGCTCCACGTCCAGCTCCCGCGCCAGGGCACGGGCCAGCCCGGCGGCGGCCACGTTCCGGGTCCACGCCCGCTCCGGCCAGCCGTAGTAGACCTCGTCGTAGACGAACCACTCCGTCCCGGAGCCCCGCCCCCCGAGGGGCGCGCCCACCCGCAGGCGGTTCCGGTAGCGGGTGGTCCGGCCCTCCTCCTCGAAGCGCCGCTCCAGCAGGCTGCGGCTCTCGGCCTCCAGCGGTCCGGCCGCCGCCGAGACCAGCGCCTCGACCGAGTAGCGGTGCTCGACGCCGTCGTCCGCCGCGTCGGCGAGGAAGCGGTAGCGCGGCTCCACCCGGAGCCAGGCGGCCACCTCCCAGGGGAAGGCCGCGCCGGCCTCGAACCGGGCGCGCCGGTTGGACGCGGCCTCCGCGGCCCGGAGGTCGGCCCCGAGGACGATCTCGGCGTGGCGGTGGACCGGGACCGTGGCCTCGACCTCCAGCCGCCCCTGCCCGTCCGCCGCCTGCGCGCGCAGCGGTCGGGAGGCGGGAGCGTGCGCGAGCAGGAGCGCCGCTAGGCAGGCGGCCGCGCCCGGCCGGCGGCGCCTCACCCCGGGAGCGGACAGGCGACCCGCGTCAGGGTGGCGGGGTCCTTCTTCTTGCCGCCCTCGCTCGCCAGGTAGACCACGCCGCCCTCCCCCACGGCGATCCCCTCGCCCTGCGCCTCGCCCGCGGCGCTCAGGTCGAAGCGCACCGCCCCGTCCGGGCGGCCGGCGGCGAGCGCCTCGTAGGGGTGGAAGGCGACCGACTCCAGGGTGCGCAGGGCCACCCAGCGGCCGTCGGGCGAGGCGTCGGCGCCGGTGACCCGCTCGGGGCGGGGGACCTCGGCGCCGCTCAGCACCGCGACCCGTTCCAGGCGGGACACGGACCCGGCCTGCGGCCGCTCCGGGAAGCGGTATAGGTCGACGGGCCCGGTCTCGCCCTTGGTGACCACGTGGATGCGCCCGGCCGCGTCCACGAACAGCGCCTCCGCGTCCTGGGGCCCTTCCGGGTAGGTGGCGTGGAGCGCCTCCGCGGGGCGGCTCGCGCCGTCGGCGGGGTCGGGCTCGGGGACCCGGTAGACGGTGACCCGCGCGCGCGACGCGTCGTTGTCGCCGATGTCGGCCACGTAGAGGCACGACCCTCCGGCGCAGGGCCCGACGGCGACGTCCTCCCAGTCCTCCGCGCCGGCCCCTGCGATGCGCACCGTCCCCCGGACCGTGCCGTCCGCCGCAACGGCGAGCACCTCCGGCCGGCCCGCGTCGGAGTGCGTCCACAGCACTCCCTCGGACCGGCGGCTGAGCGCGAGGCCGCTCGCCTCGTGCACCGCGTCGGGGAGGGGCACCGGCCCGCCCTCCACCGTGCAGGCGCGGACCTCCCCGGGACCCGCCGGGGCTTCCGCCGCCGCGGGGCCCGCGCCCGGCGCCGCCTGCGCCATCGCGGGCGCCACCGGCTCGCCCTCCGCCCGGGGGCCGCTCCCGGTCCCGGTCGCCCACGCCACGGCGGCGATCCCCACGATCGCGGCGAGCACCCCGCCCCCCAGGCGGATCAGTCCAGCTTCCTCGTGCATCCCTGCCTCCTGTCGGTGTCCGCGGCCGGTGCCGCGGCTGGGTCAATCCCCGGGCTCCCCCGCCTCGCGGGGTCCCAGCGCCTCCACGCGCCGGTCGAAGACCTCCCGCTGCCCGGGGGTCAGCACCGCCCGGACCTCGTCGTAGGAGCCCGCCACGATGGCCTCCATCTCGGGGAAGCGCGCGGCCCAGTACGCTTCCAGCCGGTCCTCCTGCCGGTCCAGGATCCGCTCCACTTCCCGGCGCTGCTCCGCGGAGAGCCCCATCCCCGCCAGCAGGCGGTCGTCCCGGCGCACGTCCTCGTCCAGGAAGTCGAACCAGTCCAGCCCCAGCGCCTCCTCCAGCGCCATCCCCGCCAGCCCGCCCGCGGCGAAGGTGAGGGCGAGGAGCAGCGCGGCCACCGCGTGCGTCCTGCGCATCAGAGCAGCCTCCGCGGCGACACGGCGCCGAGCAGCTCGGCGCCGGTCGGGCTCTGGCGGCCGTGGACGGCCTCGGCGGTGAGCCGCACCAGCCCCTCCACCCGCTCGGCGCCCGCCTCGCGGCGCTCCAGCGCCCACTCCACCGGCACCAGCACCACGACCACGGCCGCCACCGCCGCGAGCACCGCCCGCCGCCAGCGCGCGATCAGGGCGAACGGGTCGTCGCCCCGCGCGCGGTCGAGGAGCGCGGCCTCCACCCGCTCCAGCGTCCGCTGGACGGCGGCGTCCCAGCGCCCCGCGACGTCCCGGGGCTCCAGCGCGGACAGGTCGATTCGGTCGTCGTCGATCATTCCGACTCTCCCTCCAGGTGCCCGAGGATCCCGCGCAGCCGTGCGCGGGCGTGGTGCAGGTGCGACCGGACTGTGCCCGGGGGCAGGCCCAGCCGCTCCGCGATCTCCCGGTGGGTCCACCCCTCCAGGTCGTGCAGCAGGACGACCTCGCGCCGCTCCTCCGGGATCTGGGCGAGCGCAGCCAGGAGCCGCTCCCGCAGCTGCGCCCGCTCGGCGTGCTCGGCCGGGGAGGGGAGCGCGTCCGCGAGCGCGACGTCGTCGATGTCGAGCATCCGGCCGGACCGCCGGTCGCGCACGTGGTTGCGGGCCCGGTTCCGCGTGATCTGGAAGAGCCAGGCGCCGAAGCGCTCCGGGCGCCGGCAGTCGTCGATGCGCTCGATGGCGTACACGAACGCGTCCTGGCAGACGTCCTCCGCCCCCGCGACCTCGCCCACGACGCCCAGCGCAACCGCCCGGCAGGCGCGCAGGTACCGTTCGGCCAGGCGGCCCGCGGCGGCGCGGCTCCCCCGCCGCACGGCCGCGACCAGATCCGCGTCGGATTCGGCTTCCATCCCCTGCATGGCACGCGAGGCGCCCGGAGTGTTGAGGTCGGCGTTTCCCGGGCGGACGGAGGTCGCACGAAATGCGCTCGCGGCGCCCCGGAGGTCCCGGAGCGCCGCGAGCGGGCGGGGAGCGGTGCCGGGGCCGACTATGCGTCCGCCCGCATGGCCTCCGTCGGCTGGATGCCGAGGACGCGGCGCGTGGGCACGATGCACGCCACAGCGGTGGCGCCCAGCATGACCGCCACGCTCGCGGCCAGCAGCCCCACCATCTTCATGGAGTGGATCCCGCCGGTCAGGACCACGAGCAGGAGCACCCCGACGCCGACCCCGAGCGCGACCTGCCGGAAGGACCGCGAGAAGACCGCCGCCACGATCCGCCGCCGGTCGGCGCCCAGCGCGACGCGGATCCCGATCTCCCGCGTGCGCCGCGAGACCGTGAAGGCCATGATGGAGTGGATGCCCAGCACGGAGAGGAGCAGGACCACGGCGCAGGCCATCCCTGCGACCCGGACCCAGAACTCGTAGGTCACCAGCGCCGCCTCCCGGGCGTCGGCGACCGGCCGCAGCTCGTGGAGCCGCAGCGTGGGGTCCACGGCGGCGGCGAGGGCGCGCAGCCGCGGCGCGAACGCCTCCGGGTCGCCGCGCAGGTGCACGGCCATGCGCAGCGGGACGCCGCGCAGGTGCACGGCCATGCGCAGCGGGACGCCGCCGCCCGGGGCCGCGGGGTGGTAGATCCCCGCGTTGTGCGGCAGGTCGGGGTCCACCGTGAGGGTCACGTCCCGCGCGACGCCGACGATCTCGTACCACCGGTCCGGCTCCCCGGCCGTTACCCGCGGCTCGTCTCCCTTCACGGGGTCGGGGTAGCGGAAGCGCCTGCCGACGGGGTTGCCGCCGCCCAGGATCTCGCGGACGAAGGACTCGTTCACCACCACCACGTCCTGCCCGGCCGCGAGGTCGCCCGGCACGAAGCCTCGCCCCGCCAGGACGGGCGTGCCGAGGACGTCGAAGAAGTCCGGGGCCACGGAGACGGCCTGCACCCGGTGCAGCGCCTCGGACTCCGGGGGGGCCGCCGGCCCGTCCACCTCGACGGGGCGGCGGGGGTGGTACGCGCCCGGCATCTGTCCGGCGTAGGTCACCCCGGCTACGCCGGGCTCCGCCTCCAGCCTCCGCTCCATCTCCGCGTAGGCGGCGCGGAGCCGCGCGTCCAGCTCCTCGGGGGGCGCCTCCACCGGGACGCCGGGCACCGTCTCCCTGTCCACCTCCAGCCGCGCCGACAGGTACTCCTCCGCGCGGAAGCCGGCGTCGGCGGTGCGGATGTCCTCCGTGTCCATCCCCACGTCGGCGACGATGGGCACGAACGCGGCGGTGAGCGCCACCTGCGTCATGATGATCCCGGTCCAAAGCCGGCCGAAGCGGGCGCTGCCCCCGCCGCCGCCCGCCTGCCGGAGCCGCGCCTCGGTGCCCCTGCCCGTGATCTTGAGCGCCGGCAGCACGCCCGCCACCCCGGCCGCGAGCAGGGCCAGCACCGCGGTGTAGAGCACCGTCCGCGGCTCCAGGTCGGCGTCGATCCAGAACGGGATCTCCCCCTGCACGGTCTCGAACGCCCCCAGCCCCCAGCGGAGCCCGAAGCCCGCGGCCGCGAGCCCGACGACGGCCGCGACGCTCCCCAGCACCAGCGCCTCCAGGAACAGCTGCAGGACGATGCGCCTGCGGCTGGCGCCCAGGGCGGTCCTCACCACCAGCTCGCTCTCCCGCGCCGCCGTCCGGGCGAACACCAGGGCGGCGACGTTGGCGCAGACCAGGACGAGGAACATCAGCACGCCGAGGTTGGTCGAGTACGCGGCCCCGGTGACGATCCGCCAGTGGATGTCGAGGACCGCCCTCGCGTACGGCTGCACCTGCGGCCGCAGGTGCCGGTGCGTCTCCGGGGAGTCGGCGGCCCTGCGGCGGGCCAGGGTGGACAGCTCCGCGCGCGCGGCGTCCAGCGTGGCCCCGGGCGCGAGGCGGCCGAAGACCCGCAGCCGCGGCCCCTCCCCCGGCGGGTACTCGCGCGCGCCCAGCCGGAGCGGCGTCCACATCCCCTGCGAGACGGGGAAGCCGAAGTCCTCCGGCATCACCCCGACCACGGTATGCACCGTCCCCCCCAGCCGCACCTCCCGTCCCACCACGCCCGGGTCGCCCGCGAAGCGCGTCCGCCAGGTGCGGTGGTCGAGCACCGCGACGGGGGGCGCGCCCTCGCGCTCGTCCGCATCCACCAGGTAGCGGCCCAGCAGCGGCGGGGAGCCCGCCAGCCGGAAGCCGGAGGCGGTCATCTCCGCCACGGCCACCGGCTCGGCGGACCCGCCGGGGACGATCAGGTTGCGCGAGGCGCCCCGGAAGGCGCCCAGCTCGTCCAAGGTCCGGAGCTCCCCGCGCCAGGCCAGGAACTCCCCCGCCACGCGCTCCTCGGGCCTGCCGGCCTCCGCGTCCAGGATGCGGATCCCCACGACGCGGTCGCCATCGGGGAGCGGCAGCCTGGGGTGGACCACCTCGGCAACCAGCTCGAAGGTGGCCGCGCCCACGGCGATGGCGAAGGCCATAGCGATGCCGCCCACCAGCGTCAGCCCCGGGTACTTCGCCAGCATCCGCAGCCCCAGCTTCAGGTCCAGCGACGCGCCGCTCACCCAGCCCAGGCTCCGGGCGTCGCGGACCTCCTCCTTGAACCGCTCCACCCCGCCGAAGGCGAGCGCGGCCCGCCGCCGCGCCTCCTCCGGGCTCATCCCGGCGCGGAGGTTCTGCTGCGTCTCCATCTCCATGTGGAAGGCCAGCTCCTCGTCCATCTCGCGATCGACCGCGTCCCTGCGCACCAGCGCCCTGAGGCGCTTCCGCCAGCGCTTCGCCATCCGCATGGTCGCCCCCTCCTCAGGTGGTCCGGAGGATCAGGTCGACCATCTCCACGTAGCGCCGCCAGCTCTCCGCCTCCTCGCCCAGCGCGCGGCGCCCGGCGGGGGTGAGCTCGTAGTACTTGGCGCGGCGGCCCTGGTCGGTGGCCTTCCACTCGCTGTCCACCCAGCCCCGCTCCTCCAGTCGCTGCAGGGCGGGGTAGAGCGAGCCCTGGCCTACCCGCAGCGACTCGCGGGAGAGCTGCTCCAGGCGCTGCCCGATGGCCCAGCCGTGCATGGGAGCCAGCGAGAGCGCCTTGAGGATCAGCAGGTCGAGGGTGCCGCGCAGCACGTCGCTGGACGCGGACGGGGAGTTCGGTGCGGGGGGGGACATGCGCGCCTCCGGGAGGGGTGGTGTCGGATTCCGACACCAAGCTACATGCCTCTGTTGTCGGAAGTCAACAACAGCCGCGCGGGAGGGCCGGCCGCGCTGGCCCGCTCCATGCCGGGGAAGGGCGTCCCGGCCTGGGCGCGGTGGTGATGCCCGGTGGCCCGGGGCGCGTTATGTTTCCCCGGCGGCGGGCCGCCGCTCCCCTCTCCATCCCCGCGGAGGCGTCGAGGTGAACCCAAGTACCGACCGGCGCCCGACCGGTGTGCCCGGCCTGGACGAGGTGCTGCACGGCGGGCTGGTCCCGCGGCGCGCCTACCTCGTCCGCGGCGGGCCGGGCACCGGGAAGACGACCCTGGGGCTGCACTTCCTCGCGGCCGGGGTGGCGCTCGGCGAGAGCGCGCTCCTCATCACGCTGGAGTCCAACGAGGAGCAGCTCCGCGCCGACGCCGCGGCCCAGGAGCTGGACCTCGCGGGCGTCGCCGTGCTGGACCTGAGCCCCAGCCGCGATTTCTTCGCGCAGAACCAGAGCTACGACATCTTCTCCCCCGCCGACGTGGAGCGGGACCCCACCACCCGGCTGATCGTCGACACCATCGGCGAGCGCAGGCCCGACCGGGTCTTCGTGGACGCCATCACCACCCTGCGCTACCTCGCGCCCGACGACTTCCAGTTCCGCAAGCAGGCGCTCTCCTTCATCCGGTACCTGGTGGAGCACGGCGCGACGGTGCTGATGAGCTCCGAGCCCACCGCCAGCGTGCCGGACGACGACCTGCGCTTCATGAGCGACGGGATCCTGGAGCTGGACGTGTCGCCCGACCACGGCACCCTCCGGCGGACGCTGAGCGTCACCAAGCTGCGCGGCTCGGACTTCGAGGGCGGGCGCCACTCGCTCCGGCTCACCGGCCGGGGGATGTCCGTCTACCCCAGCCTGGTGCCCGGGTCGCACGAGCGGGAGTTCACGCCCGAGCTCGTCCCCTCGGGGCTCCCCGAGCTGGACGAGATGCTGGGCGGCGGGATCGAGCGCGGGACCATCACCATCCTCAGCGGGCCCAGCGGCGTGGGGAAGACGACGCTGGGGATGCAGTTCATGAAGGAGGCCGCCGGGCGCGGCGAGCGCTCGGTGGTCTACGCGTTCGAGGAGCAGGCGGACACGCTCCTGCACCGGTGCGACGCCGTCGGCATCCCGGTTCGGGAGATGATCCGGGCGGGGAGCCTCTCGGTGGTGCCGGTGGAGCCGCTGCGCTTCTCGCCCGCCGAGTTCGCGCTGCTGGTGCGCAGGGAGGTGGAGGAGCGCGGTGCGCGCATCGTGATGATCGACGGCATCGCGGGGTACCGGCTCACCCTGGCCGGCGACGACCTGGTCCCGCAGCTGCACGCGCTGGGGCGCTACCTCAAGAACATGGGCGTCACCGCGATCTTCATCAACGAGATGGAGGGCATCACGGGCGACTTCCGGGCGACCGGCCTGGGCGTCAGCTTCCTGTGCGACAACCTGGTGTTCCTGCGCTACCTGGAGATCGACGGCGAGCTGCGGAAGGCCATCGGGGTGCTGAAGAAGCGGCTGGGCGACTTCGGGCGGACGCTGCGGGAGATCGAGATCACGGGCGGCGGCGTGCGGGTGGGGGCTCCGCTGAAGGGGCTGCGCGGCGTGCTGACCGGCACGCCCGAGTGGGTGGGGCACCGCGACGGTCCGTGGCCGGCGTGACGCGCGTCCTCCTCCTGCTTGACCAGAAGGAGAACCAGCAGCTCCTGGCCGACGAGCTGGGGGAGCGCCACGAGGTGCTGGTCGGCGCCGCCGACTCGGACCTGGACCGGGAGTTCGACCTGTGCGTGGTGGACGGCCGCTCGCTGGACCGGCTCTGGGAGCGGGTCCGGGAGCGGAAGGCGGGCGAGCAGCCGATCTTCCTCCCCGTCCTGCTGGTGACCTCGCGCCCGGGCGTGAAGATGATCACCCGCCACGTGTGGCGCAGCGTGGACGAGCTGATCGTCACCCCCATCGAGAAGCCGGAGCTGCGGGCGCGCATCCAGATCCTCCTGCGCGCCCGCTCCCTCTCGCTGGCGCTCCGGCAGCGCGCCGAGGACGCGGAGCAGGCCACCCGCACGCGAGACGAGGTGCTGGCCATCGTGTCGCACGACCTCCGCAACCCCCTGAACCTGGTGCTCACCAGCGGCTCCTTCCTGCTGGAGACCGCGGAGGGGCTGGAGCCGAAGCAGCGCGAGCAGCTGCGGATGATCCACCGCGCGGCCGGGCAGATGAACCGCCTGATCCAGGACCTGCTGGACGTCTCCATCATGGAGGCGGGGAAGGTCTCGGTGGAGCCGCGCCCGGAGCCCGTGGAGCCGCTGGTGCGCGAGGCGTGCGGGCTCCAGGAGCACACGGCGGAGGCCCGGTCGATCCGCGTGTCGTGCGAGTTCGGCGCGGGGCTGCCGGAGGTCCACGCAGACCGCGGCCGCATCCTCCAGGTGTTCGGGAACCTGCTGGGGAACGCGCTGAAGTTCACCCCCGAGGGCGGCCGGATCCGCGTGCGCGCCGAGCGCGACGGTGAGGCGGTCCGCTTCTCGGTCGAGGACACCGGGGCGGGAATCCGGCCCGACGACTTCCCGTACGTGTTCGACCGCTTCTGGCAGGCGCGGCACTCGCGGGCGGGCGGGGCGGGGCTCGGCCTCGCCATCGCGCAGGGCATCGTCCATGCGCACGGGGGCGCGATGTGGGTCGAGAGCGAGGTGGGGCGGGGGAGCACCTTCCTCTTCACGCTCCCGCCGGCTCCGGCTCCCTGAAGCTGCCCCGGGCGGCGGCTACGGCTCGTAGCCGCGCGTGGTGACCAGCACCACCCCGTTGGCGCCGCGCACGCCGTAGATGGCGGTGGAGCCCGCGTCCTTGAGCACGTCGATGCGGGCCACGTCGTGGGGGCTGATCCCCCGCAGGGTGCTCCCCACGGGGAGCGGGACGCCGTCCACCACGTAGAGCGGCTCGGTGCTCCCCAGGAGGGTGCCGGTCCCGCGGACCCGCACGGAGAAGCTCCCGTCGGGACGGGGCCGCACCTCCACCCCGGCGAAACGGCCCATCAGCATCTGCTCCACGTGCGCGACCCTCGGCCCGGGCGCGTCGCGCACCACCAGCGACGCCACGGAGCCGGTGAGCTGGCGGACGGGCTGGACCCCGTATCCCACGGGGACGAGGTCGAGGTCGGCGCGGGCCTGCGCCGCGGCGGGCGCCGCGAGCGCGGCGAGGACCGCGGCGCAGCAGGGCAGGAGGGTCCGCGCGGGACCGATTCGGACGCGGCTCATCTGGGCCTCCCCGGTTCGGTGGAGCGCCCCCCACGGCGGTGGCGGGGCCGGCCCGGACGGGTGCGCATCTTTCGTGCGACGGACGCGGCGCGAGCCCGCCCGGCTTCGCGAGATCGAATGTTGCGGTGGACCGGGGCCGGCGTGACCGTGACGCTCGTCACGGCCGCCGCCCCGAACTCCGAGCCCGAGAGCGACGTGGTCCCGACCGAGCAGTCCGACCGCCGCCGTGGCGAGAACCCCTCCCCTGTGGAGCAGTACCGGCGAGAGCTGGAGACGGTGGCGAACAACGCGACGCTGGCGCTCTTCATCATGGACGAGCGCCAGCACTGCACCTACATGAACCCGGCCGCCGAGCGGCTCACCGGCTTCACGCTGGCGGAGCTGGTGGGGCGGCCGCTGCACGAGCACATCCACCACTCGCGCCCCGACGGGAGCCCCTACCCGCTGGAGGAGTGCCCCATCGACCAGGCGTTCCCCCGGAACCTGCGCGAGCAGGGGGAGGAGGTGTTCGTCCACCGCGACGGGCACTTCTACCCGGTGGCGTTCACCGCCAGCCCCATCCTGGCCCGCTTCTACGGCCTCCCCCGCGAAGAGGTGGTCGGCAGGACGCTCAGGGAGGTGGTGCCAGAGTACGCCGCGCGCGTGGAGCCGTACTACCGCCGGGTGCTGGAGACGGGCGAGCCGGTCCGCGACGTGGACGTGGCGGTCCCCCGTCGCCCCGGCTCGCGTGGCGACCGCCACCTGGTCATCAACTACTTCCCCGTCCGGGTCGGCCGCGGCGAGGTGGTGGGGGTGGGCGTGGTCGCCCTGGACCTCACCGAGCGCCGCCAGGCGGAGGAGGCGCAGCGGGAGCAGACCGCCCTGGTGGAGACGCTCCAGCGCGTGGGCCGCTCGGTGGCATCGGAGCTGGACCTGGAGAGCATCGTGCAGGAGGTCACGGACGCGGCCACCTCGCTCACGGGGGCGCAGTTCGGGGCCTTCTTCTACAACGTGCTCAGCGAGGAGGGCGAGGCGTACACCCTCTACACCCTCTCCGGCGTGGAGCGGGAGAAGGTCTCCCGCTTCCCCATGCCGCGGGCCACGGAGGTGTTCGCGCCCACCTTCCACGGCGAGGGGACGGTCCGGAGCGGCGACATCACCCGGGACCCGCGCTACGGGCGGACGGCGCCGTTCCACGGGTGCCGGAGGGGCACCTCCCGGTCACCAGCTACCTGGCGGTGCCGGTGGTCTCCCGCACCGGCGAGGTGCTGGGCGGCCTCTTCTTCGGGCACGCCGAGCCGGAACGCTTCGAGGAGCGCCACGAGCGGCTGGCGGAGGGGATCGCGGGGTGGGCGGCGGTGGCGATGGACAACGCGCGCCTCTACCGCGCCGAGCGCACCGCCCGCGCCGAGGCCGAGCGCGCCAACCGGGTCAAGAGCGAGTTCCTGGCGACCATGAGCCACGAGCTGCGCACCCCGCTGAACGCCATGATCGGCTACACGGACCTCCTCCTCGCCGGCGTCCCCGAGGCCATCCCGGAGGGTGCGCACGCCAAGGTGGGCCGCATCGGGGTCAGCGCCCGCCACCTGCTGGAGCTGATCGAGGAGATCCTCACCTTCTCCCGGCTGGAGGCGGGGGAGGAGCGGGTGGAGGCCGGCCCGCTGGACCCGGCCGAGCTGGTCGGGGAGGTGCAGGCCCTCATGGAGCCGCTGGCGCTGGGGAAGGGGATCCGCTTCGAGTGCCAGGCTCCGCCGGACCCGCCGCCCGTGGAGAGCGACTCCCGGAAGATCCGCCAGATCCTCATCAACCTGGTGGGGAACGCCGTCAAGTTCACCGAGCGGGGCGAGGTGCGGCTGGCGCTCGAAGCGGTCGGCGACGAGGTCGTGTTCCGCGTCGAGGACACCGGCCCGGGGATCCCCCCGGAGCACCTGGAGCGGATCTTCGACCCGTTCTGGCAGGTGGAGGGCGGCTCCACGCGCACCGCGGGCGGGACGGGGCTGGGTCTCAGCGTCACCCGCCGCCTGGCGCGCCTGCTCGGCGGCGACGTGGCCGTCGCCAGCCGCCCCGGCCGCGGGACCACCTTCTCCGTGCGCCTCCCCGCGAGGGCGCCCGCCCCCGCCATCGACACCCGCTCCCGGCCGCCACACGCATGAGACACGACGACGTACTGGTCCGCAACAACGTGCAGGTCTTCGGCGCCGGCACCCGGCCCATGCTGTTCGCGCACGGCTTCGGGTGCGACCAGAACATGTGGCGCCTCGTCACGCCCGCCTTCGAGGACGACCACCGGATCGTCCTCTTCGACTACGTCGGTTCGGGCCGGTCCGACCTGGGGGCGTACGACCCGGAGCGGTACGGCCGGCTCGACGGCTACGCGGACGACCTCCTGGACGTCTGCCACGCGCTGGACCTCCGCGACGTGGTCCTGGTGGCCCACTCGGTGAGCAGCATGGTCGCCGTCCTCGCGGCCAACCGCGAGCCGGAGCGGTTCTCCCGCCTCGTCCTGGTGGGGCCTTCGCCCCGCTACGTCAACGACCCGCCGGGGTACGTGGGGGGCTTCGAGCGCGCCGACATCGAGGGGCTGCTGGAGATGATGGACCGGAACTTCATCGGCTGGGCCAACTTCCTGGCGCCCGCCATCATGAAGAACCCGGACCGTCCGGAGCTGGGGGAGGAGCTCACGGCCAGCTTCTGCTCCACCGACCCGGTGATCGCGCGGCGGTTCGCGGAGGCGACCTTCTTCGCGGACAACCGTGACGACCTCCCCCGCGTGCGGGTCCCGACGCTGGTCCTGCAGTGCTCGGACGACATGATCGCCCCCACGGAGGTGGGGGAGTACGTCCACCGGCAGATCCCCGGGAGCACGCTCCGGGTCCTGGAGGCGACCGGCCACTGCCCGCACATGAGCCACCCCGAGGAGACGATCCGGGCGATCCGGGAGTTCCTGCACCCCGCCGGATCGGGGTGAGGCCGGGGCCCGCGTCGCGGAGCTGGAGAGCGTGGACGAGCTGCTGAACACGGCCCCCTGCGGGTTCCTCGGCTTCGGGGACGACGGCACGGTCGGGCTGGCCAACGACACGCTGCTCGAAATGCTCGGCTACGGCCGGGAGGAGGTCGTGGGACGCCACGTCGAGCACATCCTGACGGTCGGGAGCCGCATCTTCTACCAGACCCACCTGTTCCCGCTCCTGCGCCTCCACGGCCGCGCCGAGGAGATCTTCCTCCTGCTCCGCGCCCGTTCGGGAGAGAGCGTCGGCGTGCTCGCCAACGCGGTGCGGCGGGAGCGCGGCGGCCGGGCCGTCTACGACTGCGTCGTGATGCGCGTGCGGGAGCGGCAGAAGTTCGAGGACGAGCTGCTGCGGGCGAGGCGCGTGGCGGAGCAGGCCCGCGCCGAGCTGGAGGCGCAGGCCCTGGAGATGGAACTCCAGCAGCAGCAGCTGGAGGAGCAGACGGCCGAGCTGGAGCTGGCGGGCGAGGAGCTGAGGGTCATCAACGAGGAGCTCATCGAGAAGGCCGAGGAGGCGGAGCAGCTGCGCGCGGCGGCCGAGGAGGCGAACCGGGCGAAGAGCACCTTCCTGGCGGTGATGAGCCACGAGCTGCGGACCCCGCTGAACGCCATAGCCGGGTACCTGCAGATCCTGGAGATGGGGATCCACGGCCCGGTGACCGACGCGCAGCGCGAGGCCCTGGGCCGCATCGACCGGAGCCAGCGGCACCTGCTGCGGCTCATCAACGACGTCCTCAACCTCGCCCGGATCGAGGCGGGGCGCGTCGACTACCTGGTCGAGGACGTGCCGGTCGGGGAGGTGGTCGCGGCGGTGACGCCGATGGTGGAGCCGCAGTACGCGAGCAAGGGCGTGGCCCTCGCCGCCGAGGTCGCGCCGGACCTGGTGGCGCGGGCCGACCACGAGAAGGTGCAGCAGGTGCTCCTGAACCTCCTCAGCAACGCCGTGAAGTTCACCCCCGCCGGCGGCCGGGTGGGGGTGGAAGCCGTCCGGTCGCCCGACGCCCCGGACCGGCTGCTCCTCCGCGTCCGCGACACCGGGACCGGGATCCCGCCCGACAAGCTGGAGGCGGTCTTCCAGCCGTTCGTGCAGGTGGACGTGAGCCGCACGCGCTCCGCCCAGGGCACCGGCCTGGGGCTGGCGATCAGCCGCGACCTGGCCCGCGGCATGGGCGGAGACCTGACGGCCGAGAGCACGCCCGGGGAGGGGAGCACCTTCACGCTGGCCCTGCCGCTCGCGCCGGAGGTCCGGCCCGGGGCCGGCGCGGACGGCGCAGGCTGACCGGGGCGCCGGCGGTCGAGCCGGGGGCTCCCCCCGCCGCCGGTCCGGCACGGTTCCGAACCGACGCGCTCCGCATTCGCGTGACGGCGTGGGGATCCGGGATCAGGCCGGGCTTTCCGTCCCGGAGCCGAGCAGCCGGGCGAGGATGTCCCGCGACCGCGTCCACAGGATCGATCCCCCCGCCTCCGGGTCCACGATGCGCGTGGCATGGGGGAGGCGCGCGGCCAGCGTCGCGCCCAGGTCGGGGGAGTGCACGGTGCTGGTGTCCCTCGCGCCGAACCAGAGGTCCACGGGCGCGGCGACCCGCTCCGGCTCCACCGGCCAGGGGCCGAGCGCGAGCACCAGGTCGCGCGCGTACCCCTCCGGGCCCTGCACGAACCCCTCCCGCAGCGCCCGCCCGAACGCGGCCCCGAACCCCGGGCTCAGGTACAGCGCGCGGTCGGGTTCGCCGCTCATCTCCACGATCAGCTTCCAGAGGCCGTCCGGGGTCGCCACCTGCGCGAAGCCGCGCTCGAACCCGGTCGGGTCCCGCCGGACCGCCGCCACCATCCCGGCCACCTCGGGGGGCAGGAGCGGCTCCACGCGGGGGTGCGAGAGCTGGTCCTGCGCCGACACCAGCGCCAGCGCCCGTACCACGCCGCGCCCCGCCAGGGCCAGGGCGAACGGCGCGCCCTGCGAGAACCCCACCGCCAGCGGCGTCCCCAGCTCGCGGGCCCGCACCAGCTCCCGCACGTCCTCCGCCCAGGTGGAGAGCGTCTTACCGGGGTGCGGGTCCGAGCGCCCCAGCCCCGGGCGGTCGATGGCGAGGAGCCGCACGGCCAGCTCCGCCAGGTCGCCGGCGCCGAATCCCAGCGAGCCGCTCATCGCCGCCCCCGTGCAGAAGAGCACAGGCACGCCGTCCGGCGGCCCCCACTCGGACCAGGCCAGGATGCGGCCGTCCGGGAGGGAGATGGATTCCTGCCGCTCGGGCGGGGGCACCGCGACCAGGTCCTGAAGCATCACTCTCCTCGCCGAAGTCCACGTACCGGGCCGAAGCTCCGGGGGAGAAAGGTGAGACCGGCGCCCCGGCGCCCGTCGCGCTCAGGGGTCGTCCGGCCGGACCAGGAGCGCCCCCACGAGCAGCGCCACGCCGGCCGCCTGGAGGACGCGGCCGAGCGCCACGGGATCCGACCCGCGGACGCGCCCGGGCGGCGGGCGCCACACCAGCGCCGTCCCGCCCAGGAGCGCCATCAGCCCGATCCCGGCCAGGGCGATCATCAGCATGGGGATCCCTCCGCGGCGGGGGCTCCGGCCCGGGTCACCCCGGCCGTCGGCCGGAGGCGCGGAGCCTCCGGCCCGTAGTCACGCCGGCGGCCTGCGGGCCGTCACCGGGACGTGCCCGTCTCGATCCGCTGCCTCCCGTTGCCACCCTCGATCTCGATGCGGCGGGGCCTGGCCCTCTCGCTCTTGGGGATGGTCAGTTCGAGTACCCCGTTCTCGAACGTGGCCCGGATCCCGTCCTGCTCCACGTCCCGCGGGAGCACGAACGAGCGGCTGAACCGGCCGTAGCGGCGCTCGGAGAGGTGCCAGCGATGGTCGCGGCCCTCCTCCCGGCGCTCCTCCTTCTTCTCGCCGCCGACGGTGAGGACGTTGTCCTCCAGGTTCACCTCGACGTCCTCCGGCCGCAACCCCGCTAGCTCCATCGTGACGCGGATCTCGTCCCCGCTCTCCGTCACGTCCGCCTCGGGCGTCCGGAGCAGGTCCGTGCCGGCGAGCCGTCCGCCCCAGCCGGAGCCGAGGAATTCCTCGAAGAGCGGGCGGAGCGGGTCGGTGGTGGTGCGATAAGGGGTGATTGCCATGGTGACCTCCTCTGCAAGCAAAGCAACCGTGACAGTGGAACCGCCGCCCGCCCCGTGCGGGCGACGGCGTCGCGTAAGTGCAAGCAGCATACCAGTTTAATTGCGTGGGTCGTCGGTCAGGACGGCATGACGGCTTGCCGATCCTGCGCGGGCGCGGCCGATCTGGCAGACGGTTCGAATCCTGCTGGCTGCTCGCTCCTGCGCGGGCCGGGCCGGCCCCGCGGATAACCCTGCAGAGGAGGCGCGATGTGCCACCCATCCGACCCCGACCGTCCGGTCCGCGTGGGGCTGCTGGGCTACGGGCTGGCGGGCGAGACGTTCCACGCGCCGCTCGTCGCGGCGGAGCCCGGGATGCGCCTGGCCGCCGTCGTCACCTCGGACCCGGGGCGGTCGCGGAGCGCGCGCGAGCGCTACCCGGACGCCGCCGTGGTCGCCACCGCCGACGAGCTCTGGGAGCGCGCCGGGGAGCTGGACCTGGCGGTGGTCGCCACGCCCAACCGGACCCACGTCCCCCTGGCGCTGGCCGCGCTGGAGGCGGGGCTCCCCGTGGTGGTGGACAAGCCGCTGGCCGCCGGCGCGGCGGACGCGATGCGGCTGGTGGAGGCGGCGCGCGCCCGCGGCCTGCTCCTCACCGTCTTCCAGAACCGCCGCTGGGACGGCGACTTCCTCACCCTGCGAGGGCTCCTGGAGGGGGGACGGCTGGGCGAGGCGTACCGCTTCGAGTCCCGCTTCGAGCGCTGGCGTCCCGTGCCCAAAGGGGGATGGCGGGAGCGCGGCGCGCCGGAGGAGGCCGGGGGGCTCCTCTACGACCTGGGGAGCCACCTGGTCGACCAGGCCCTGGTCCTCTTCGGGCCCGTGCGCCGCGTCTACGCGGAGCTGGACCGCCGGCGCCCCGGCATCGAGACCGACGACGACGCCTTCGTCGCCCTGACCCACGCCTCGGGGGTCCGCTCACACCTGTGGATGAGCGCGGTGGCCGGGCAGCTCGGCCCGCGCCTGAGGGTGCTCGGCAGCCGCGCCGCGTACACCAAGCATGGGATGGACGTGCAGGAGGAGCGGCTGCGCGCGGGCGGGTCGCCGCGGGAGCCGGGGTGGGGGGAGGACCCGCCCGCCCACTGGGGCCTGCTGGGCACCGGCGACGAGCTGGAGGCCGTCCCCACCCGGCCCGGCGCGTACCCGCGCTTCTACGAGGGCGTGCGGCGCGCGCTGCGGGAGGGCGCGCCCCCCCCGGTGGACCCGCTGGACGCGGTGGCCGCGCTGGAGGTCATCGAGGCCGCGGTCGCGTCGGCGGGGGAGGGGAGGGCGGTGGAGCTGCCGCGCCGCTGATCCGGGTCCGGCCGGAACCGGCCTACTCGCCCCGCAGCGCGGCCACGGGGTCCACGCGGGCGGCGCGGCGGGCGGGGAGCCAGCTCGCCAGCAGCGTGACCGCCAGGAGGATGCCGACGACCCCGCCGAGCACCGCCGCGTCCGTGGTGCTCACCTCGTAGAGCAGGCTCGCCAGCAGGCGCCCGAGCCCCACCGCCCCCGCCAGCCCGACCGCCGCGCCGGCCAGCGCCGGCAGCAGCCCCTGCGCGACCACCTGGCGCACCACCCGGCCCTGCTCCGCCCCCAGGGCCATGCGGATCCCGATCTCGCGGCTCCGCTCCGCGACCGAGTAGCTCAGGACGCCGTGCACGCCGACCGTCGCCAGCACCAGCGCGAGCGCGGCGAAGAGCCCGGTCAGGAGCGTGGTGAAGCGCTCCCGGCCGACGGACCGGGCCAGGGTCCGCTCCAGGGCCTCCACCCCGAACACGGCCAGCGCCGGGTCCTGCTGCCGGACGGCCGCCCGGAGCGCGCCCGCCAGCGCCGCCGGGTCGCCCCGGACCCGGAGCAGCACGCTGCCGCCCGCCGAGGGGGCCTGCGCGAGCGGGAGGTAGAGCGCGGGCGGAGCGCCGGCCCCGAGCCCCTGGAAGCGCTCGTTCTCCACCACGCCCACGATGGTACGGTCGCTCCCCCAGAGGGAGACCTGCTGGCCGAGCGGGTCCCGGCCGGCGAAGAAGCGCCGGGCCGCCGCCTCGTTGACGAGCGCCACGGCGGGAGCCCGGGTGTCGTCCTCCGGCCCCAGCAGGCGGCCGCGGCGCAGCGCCACGCCCAGGGTGCGGAAGTACCCCGGCGCCACCTGGCGCACCGGGATCTCCGGCCAGTCCGCTGCCTCGGCCTCGCGCCCCACCACCGAGAACGAGTTGGTGAAGCCGGCGCTCAGCGGGTGGACCCCGGCGACCGCCGCGGCCTCGACGCCCGGCAGCGCGCCCACGCGCTCCAGCACGCCGGCGTTGAAGCGGTGGACCTCGCTCCAGTCCGGCCAGCGGGAGTAGTCCTGCGGGTAGCGGTCGGCGGGGAGCTGGTACTCGGCCTTGAGGACTTGCTCCGCCCGGAAGCCCGGGTCCACCCGGAGGAGCTGCCAGAAGCTCTTCACCAGCAGCCCGGCTCCCACCAGCAGCACCACCGCCACGCCCACCTCGGCGGCCACCAGCGCGGAGCGCATCCCCGAGCGCGCCCGACCCGCGGTGGCGCCGCGCCCGGCTCCGCCGCGGAGCCGGCCCTGGAGGTCGGCGCCGCGCGTCTGGAGGATGGGGAGCATCCCGAACACGACCCCCACGGCGACCGCGACGGCCAGCGCGGCGCCCAGCGTCCGCAGGTCGATCCGCACCTCGCCCAGCCGCGCCACGTCCTGCGGCGCCAGGCCGGTCAGCGCATGCAGCCCCAGGTGGGCGAGCGCCACGCCCAGCCCGGCGCCGAGCAGGGCGAGCACCAGGCTCTCCACCAGGAAGAGCCGGGCCAGGCGGCGCCTCCCCGCGCCCAGCGCGCTCCGCACCGCGATCTCGTGGGTGCGGGCCGCGCCGCGCGCCAGGAGCAGGTTGGCGACGTTGGCGCAGGCGATCAGCAGCACCATCCCCACCGCGCCCAGCAGCAGCAGCAGGGCCGGCCGCACCGGCCCGAACACCACCTCCCGGAGCGGCTCCACGAACACGCCCCTGCCGGCGTTCACCGGGTGGGCCCTCTCCAGCGCGGCGGCGATCCCGTCCATCTCCCGCTGCGCCGAGGCCGTGGTCGCTCCGTCGCCCAGGCGCCCCACCAGGAACGCCGGGTGCGTCGCGCGCGACTCCGCCGTGGACCGCGGCTGCAGCGGGAGCCAGACGTCCACCTCCACCCGGTCGCCCCGGTCCGCGAACCCCCCGCCGTACGCCGCGGCGGAAAGGACCTGCGGGACGCCGAAGTCCGCCCGCGACGGTACCACGCCGATCACGGTGTGGGACCGGCCGTTCAGGCGCAGCGTGCGCCCCAGCACGCCCGGGTCGCGCCCCAGCTCCCGCGTCCACAGGCGCTCCCCGATCAGCGCCACCGCCGGGCCGCCGGGCCGGTCCTCCTCCGGGGTGAACCCGCGGCCGAGCAGGGGCTCCACCCCCACCGTCGGCAGCAGCTCGTGGCTGACCGCCAGCGCGGCGAGCCGGGACGGGTCGCCGTCGTCGGGCTGGTAGTTCGCCTCCAGCGGGATCAGGGCGGCCAGCCCCCGGAGCTGCGTCGCCTGCTCGCGGAAGTCGACGAAGTCGGGGACCGACGCGGGCTCGCGGGTGGTGCCGCTGTTCCGGTCGGTCTCCCAGACCACCACCAGCCGGTCGGCGTCGGGGAGCGGGAGCGGTCGGAGCAGCACGCCGTCCACCACGCTGAAGATGGCCGTGTTCGCGCCGATCCCGAGCCCCAGCGTCAGCACGGCCACCGCCGTGAACCCGGGGCTCCTCCCGAGCGTGCGCAGGGCGTACCGCAGGTCCTGCCGCACCCCGGCCGCCCACTCGCGCAGGCGCACCCGGCTCTCCCGGCGCCGCGCGGCCTCCCGCAGCGTGCGCCGCGCCTCGTCGGGCGGCCCGAAGCGCCGCCGCGCCGCCTCCCGGGCCTGCTCCGGCGGGAGCCCTTCCCGCTCCAGCTGCTCGGCCCGGAGCTCCAGGTGCAGCCGGATCTCCTCGTCCAGGTCGGCCTCGGGGTGCTGGGCGCCGCGGACGGGCAGACGGAAGAGGCGGCGGATCCCGGGTCGGATCATGTCGGTGGCTCCGTGTGGGTCATCCGGCGCGCAGCGCGTCGACGGGGTCGACGCGTGAGGCGCGGCGCGCGGGAAGGTAGGTGGCGAGCAGGGCGGTCGCGGCGAGCAGCCCCATCGCGGCCGCGAGGGCGAGCGGGTCGCCGGGCCCCACGCCGTACAGCATCGACTTCAGCAGGCGGGTGAGCAGCACGACCGCGACCACGCCCGCGGCCAGCCCGGCGACGATCAGCCGCAGCCCGTCGCGCATCGCCCAGCGCAGGATGTCCCCGGCGCTGGCCCCCATGGCCATGCGGATCCCGATCTCGGACACCCGCTCCCGCATCGCGTAGCTGAGGAGCCCGTACACGCCCACGGTGGCGAGGAGGAGCGCGAGCACGGCGAAGCCGCCGAGGAGGAAGAGGCTGAACCTGCGCGACCGCAGCGACTCCGCCAGCAGCGTGTCCAGCGTGGTGGCGTCCGCGAGGGGCATGGAGCTGTTGAACTCCCAGATCAGGCCCTGCACCGCGCCGAGGAGGGCGAGCGGCGGGCCCGCGGTGCGCAGTGTGAAGGTGATCGCGCCGGTGCGCGCCTGGGGATACGCGAAGTAGAGGGCCGGCTCGGGCTCCACGTCCAGCCCGGCGTGGCGGACGTCGCCCACCACCCCCACCACCTCCGCCTCCACCGGCGGCCCGGCGAAGCGGATCGTGAGCCTCTCTCCCACCGGGTCCGCGCCCGGCCAGTGGCGCCGCGCCATCGTCTCGTTCACCAGCACTACGTGCGGCGCGTCGGCGTCGTCCTGCGGGGTGAAGAGCCGGCCGCGGCGCAGCGGGATGCCGAGCGCGTCCAGGTAGCCGTTGGTGATCAGCGCTGCGTGCGCCGACGGCGCCTCCCCGGTGCGCGGGGCCGCCCGGCCCCGGATCTCGAACTCCGCCTCTTCCGCCCCGATGGACTCCGCCAGCGGGAGCGAGGAGGTCATCCCCACGGCCTCCACCCCGGGGAGGGCGGCCATCCGCTCGATGGCCTCCTCCACGAACGCTGCGCGCTGGGCCCTGTCCGGGAAGTAACTCCACGCCTGCACCGTCACCGCGAGCACGCGCTCGGAGCGGAAGCCGCGGTCCACCTGCAGCAGGGCGACGAAGCTCCGCACCACCAGCGCCGCTCCCACCAGGAGCAGCAGGGCCAGGGCGATCTCCCCCACCACAAGCCCCTCCCGGAGCCGACGGTTGCGCCGCCCCGCCGTGGCGCCTCGCCCGGCGCCCGACAGGGACGCGGCCAGGTCGGGGCGCGCGAGGCTCAGCGCGGGTGCCAGCCCGAAGAGCAGCGTGGTCAGCAGGCACGCACCCAGCGCGAAGAGCAGCACCCACGGATCGATGGCCACCCCGTCGAGCCGGGGCAGGTCGGAGGGCGCGGCGCGCACGATCAGCCTGAGACTCCACCACGCCAGCAGGAGTCCGCCGGCCGCGCCGAGCACGGCGAGCACCGCGCTCTCGGCCATCGCCTGCCGCAGCAGCCGCCCGCGCCCGGCCCCGATCGCCGCGCACACGGCGAACTCGCGCTGCCGCCTCGCCCCGCGCGCCAGGAGCAGGTTGGCCACGTTGGCGCAGGCGATGAGCAGCACCAGCCCCACCGCCCCCAGCAGCAGGAGGAGCGCGGGGCGGACCGAGCCCACCAGGGTCTCGGGGAGCGGGTCCGCGGTGACCCCCACGTGCTGGTTGGTCTCCGGGTACTCGCCGCCGAGCTGGACCGCGATCCCGGCCAGCTCGGCCCGGGCCTGCTCCAGGGTCACCCCGGGCCGCAGCCGCCCCACGGCCTGGAGGTAGTTGGCGCCCCGCCTCAGCGCTCCCCTCCGCGACGCGTCCTGGCCGAACGCGAGCGGCGCCCAGACGCTGCCACCGTCGGGAAACTGGAACCCGGGCGGCATCACCCCCACCACCGTGGCCGGCGAGCCGTCCACCCGGATGGTCCGCCCCACCACGGTCGGGTCCGCGCCGAACCGGTCGCGCCACACGCCGTGGCTCAGCACCAGGCTGGGGACGCCCTGCTCGTACACGGGCCTGGTGGACTGCAGGTAGTCCGCCGGCCCCAGGGTGCGCCCCAGGAGCGCGGGGACCCTCATCACCCGGAAGAAGTCCTCGGTGACCAGCCAGGTGTCCAGCGTGACCGGACCCTCCGGCCCCTGGAAGTCCAGCCCGTACGGCTCGATTGCCGCCATTCCCGAGAAGCTGCGGCTCCGCTCGCGCCAGTCCAGCAGGTTGGCGGCGGAGACCTCGTCGCGCTCGACGCCGGCCGCGCGGTCGTGCTGCCAGAGGGTGACGATCCGGTCGGCCTCCGGATAGGGGAACGGCTGGAGCAGGACGCCGTTGACCACGCTGAAGATGGCCGTGTTCGCGCCGATCCCCAGCGCCAGCGTCAGCACGGCCACGGCGGTGAACCCCGGGCTGCGTCCCAGGGTGCGCAGGGCGTAGCGCAGGTCCTGACGCACGCCGGCCAGCCACTCGCGCAGGCGCAGCCGACTCTCCCGGCGCCGGGCGGCCTCGCGCAGCGTGCGACGCGCCTCGTCGGGGGGGCCGAAGCGCCGCCTCGCCGCCTCGCGGGCCTGTTCCGGCGGGAGCCCCTCGCGCTCCAGCTGCTCGGCCCGCAGCTCCAGGTGCAGGCGGATCTCCTCCTCCAGGTCGGCGACCGGGTCCTGGGAGCCGCGCGGGGGGAGGCGGAACAGGCGGCGGATGCCGGGTCGGATCATCGCTCCCTCCTACGCCGGGTCCGGCGCGGCGGCCAGGATCCCCATCACCGTCTGCGCGTAGCGGACGAACTGGGCCGTCTCGGTCTCCAGCTGCGCCTTTCCGGCGGGGGTGATGCGGTAGTAGCGCGCCCTGCGGTTGTTCTCCGTCACCCCCCACTCGGCCTCGATGAGCCCGCGCTCCTCCATGCGGTAGAGCGCCTGGTAGAGGGCCGAGTCGTTGACCTCCAGCGCGCGGCCGGACCGCTCCTCCAGCCAGCGGGTGATCTCGAAGCCGTGCATCGGGGTCCAGGAGAGCGACTTCAGGACCAGCACGTCCAGCGTTCCTTTGACCAGCGCCAGCGCGTCGGGCATGTTCCCCTCCAGAGTCTGAGTGCAGATACTGGGAGGAGTGTGCGCCGCGGAGGGCCCGGTGTCAAGACTTTCGCGCGCGGCGGGGGAAACGGAGCCGGCTCCCGCGGGCGGG
>DATABU010000883.1:0-8693 GCA_036259415.1 Longimicrobiaceae bacterium | reverse complement strand
GAGGGCGTGGAGGGCTCGGGGAAGAGCACCCGGGCCGCGCTGCTGGCGGAATTCCTCCGCGAGCGGCAGATTCCGGTGGTCCTGGCGCGCGAGCCCGGCCAGAGCCAGGTCGGGGAGAGGATCCGCTCCCTGTTGCTGGAGCAGGTGGAGCTACAGATCCCGGCGCGAAGCGAGCTCTTCCTCTTTCTGGCCGCGCGGGCGGCGTTCGTGGAGCAGGTGGTCCGTCCCGCGCTGGCGGTGGGCCGGGTGGTGATCGCCGACCGCTTCGAGCTCTCCACCCTGGCCTACCAGGGCGCCGGGCGGGGGCTCGCGCTGGCGGAGGTGCGCGCCTGCAACCGCTTCGCGACCGGGGGCGTCGCCCCCGACGCCACCCTGCTCCTGGACCTGGAGCCGGAGGAGGGCGCCCGCAGGCAGGCCGCGGCCGGGAAGTCGCGCGACCGCATGGAGCGCGAGGACGCCGCGTTCCACGCGCGCGTGGCGGCGGGGTACCGGGAGCTGGCCCGCGAGGTGGAGGGGATCGTGCGGGTGGATGCCGGGGGCGGGGAGGAGGAGGTGCACCGGCGCGTGGTGTACGCGCTGGCCGCCCGCTTCCCCGAAACTTTCCCCGGGGGTGGGTTTATCAAGCGCGTGGCCGGAGCTCCCCCCGCGGGCGCCGGCGATCCCACCGGTCGTGGAACATCCGGAGGCTGAATGAAGCTCAAGCGCACCATCGTCGCCCCCGCCCTCGTCGCGGGCGTCGCCCTCGTTTCCGGCGGCTGGCTCCTGCAGCACGGCGTCTCGGAGCAGAGGAGCATCTACGAGCAGGCCCGCGTCTTCGACGAGGTGATGACGCTGCTCTCGCAGCGCTTCGTGGACCGGCCGTCGAGCGGCGACCTGTACCGGATGGCCACCGAGGGGATGATCCAGGAGCTGGGAGATCCCCACACCACCTTCCTCACCCCCGAGGAGTTCAACGAGTTCTACACCACGATGTCCGGCGAGTACGCCGGGATCGGGGCGCAGATCGTAGAGCGCGACGGCTGGGTGACGGTGCTCGCGCCGCTCCCCGGGACTCCCGCCGAGCGGGCCGGGCTGCGCGCCGGCGACCGCATGGTCGAGATCGCCGGGCGGCCCACCAAGGGGTGGACCAGCGACCAGGCGGTCAAGGTGCTCCGCGGCCCGCGCGGCGAGCCCGTGAACATCAAGATCGTGCGCATCGGGATCGAGGAGCCCATCCCCTTCACCATCACGCGCGAGGAGATCCACCTCAGCTCCGTCCCCTACGCCTTCATGATGGGCGACGGGGTGGGGTACGCGAACCTGTCCATCTTCAGCGGCGCGTCGTCCAAGGAGCTGCGCGAGGCCGTGCAGAAGCTGCGGGGGCAGGGGATGCGCAAGCTGATCCTGGACCTGCGCGAGAACCCGGGCGGCCTGCTGGACCAGGGCGTGGGCGTGGCCGAGATGTTCCTGAAGCCGGGCCAGGCGGTGGTGGAGACCCGCGGCCGCACCGCCTCCGACAACTCCGTGGCGCGCGCCCGCGGAGGCGAACTCGCGCCGGAGATGCCCATCGTGGTGCTGGTGGACGAGTACAGCGCCAGCGCGGCGGAGATCGTCGCCGGGGCGCTGCAGGACCACGACCGCGCACTTGTGCTCGGGGCCCGCTCCTTCGGGAAGGGCTCGGTGCAGGACCTCTTCCCGCTCTCGGGGGGGAACTTCCTGAAGGTGACCACCTCCAAGTGGTTCACCCCGGTGGGGCGCTCCATCCAGAAGGACCTGAAGAAGGACGGCGACCCGCGCGCGGCGCTCGCCACGGCGGGGACGGTGGACGAGCACGGGACGCCGGTGCCGGGCGCGCAGGCGGACACCACCAAGCCGTACCGCACCGCCAGCGGGCGCATCGTGTACGGCGGCGGCGGGATCGTCCCCGACGTGGTCGTGCGCCCGGACACGGCCACGGCGGCGGAGCAGGAGTTCTTCCGCGCCGCGGCCAAGGGCGGGAGCAAGTTCAACGACGTGCTCTTCCGCTACGCCATCGAGTACGGGCGCGCCAACCCGGGGCTCCGTCCGGACTTCCCGGTGACGGCCGAGATGCGCCGCGAGCTCTTCGAGCGCCTGCGCGCGGCCGGGCTGGAGATCACCGCGGAGCAGTACGCGGGCGCCCGCGAGTTCATCGACCGCCGGCTCGGGCAGGAGGTGGTGCAGCACAAGTTCGGCGCCAACGCCGCGGCCCAGCGGGTGACGACGAACGATCGAGCGGTCACGGAGGCGTTCGACCTGCTGAAGCGCGCCGACGGCCCGCAGGCCCTGCTGCGGCTGGTCCCGCCCGCCCGGCAGGCCCCCCGCGCAGCGTCCGCCCAGACCCGATGACGCTGGCGGCGGTCCTGGCCGCGCTCGCCGTCGGCGTCGCGGCCGGGCTCCTGGCGGGGCTGATCGGGATCGGAGGAGGGGTACTCATCGTACCCTTCCTCTATTTCTTTTATTCGCACCCGGGCTGGTTCGGCCACCCGGTGAGCCCCGGCTCGGCCACGGTCGTTGCGCACGCCACCAGCCTGTTCGCCATCGTCCCGACCTCCATCCGGGGCGCGCTCACCTACCACCGCTCGGGGCTGGTGGTGTGGCGCGCGGTGTGGCCCATCGGGGTGGCGTCGGCGGTGGGCGCGACCGCCGCGGCGGGGGCGGCCACGCTCCTCCCCTCCGAGGCGCTGCGCGTGGGGTTCGGGGCGCTCCTGGTGTTCTCGGGGATCCGCCTCCTCCGCTGGCGCGAGGGGGCCGGGGAGGGGCGCCCGGGCCACGAGGGGCTGCGGCTCTCGCTCCCGGCCACGGCGGGGATCGGGCTGGTGATCGGGGCGTTCTCGGCGCTCCTGGGGGTGGGGGGCGGGGTCGTCGCCATCCCGCTCCTGATGCACGTGGTGGGGCTGGACGTGCGGCAGGTGGCGGGGACGTCCATGGGGATCATCGTCATCACCTCGCTGGCCGGGGTGGTGGCGTACGGGCTCACGGGCGCGCGGGTCGAGGACCTGCCCCCGCTGAGCGTGGGGTACGTGGACGTGGCGGTGGGGACGGTGATCTGCCTGGGAGCGCTCCTCTCGGTGCGCTCGGGGGCGCGGCTCAACCAGCGGCTGAGGCCGCGCGGCCTGGCGCTCCTCTTCGGGGCGTTCTTCGTGGCGATGGGGCTGCGGATGGTGATCCAGAACCTGGGGGCGGTCTGACGGACGGCGCGGACGCGCGTGCGGGGCGGCCCCCGGTCCCTCCCGCCCTGGTGCTGCTGGTCTCGGTGCTCGCGATCAGCTGGGGGGGGCCGCTGGTGCGCCTCAGCTCCGCGCACGCCGTGGCTGTCTCCTTCTGGCGGCTGGCGTTCTCGGTGGCGCTGGTCGCCGTGGTGCTGACGGTCCGCGGCGAGTGGGGCGCGCTCCGGCGCCTGTCGCGCGGCGACCTGGCGACCGCTGCGCTGGCGGGCGTCCTCCTGGCGGGGCACTTCGCCTCGTGGATCGCGTCGCTTGCGCTCACCAGCGTGGCCGCATCGGTGCTGCTGGTCTCCACCGCGCCCGTCTTCGTGGCGGTGCTCTCGGCCCTCTTCCTGCGTGAGCGGCCCGGCCGGAACCAGTGGCTGGGGATCGTGCTGGCGGTGGCGGGCGCGGCGTGGATCGGCTGGGGCGACTTCCAGGGTGGGGCCGCCCCGCTGCGCGGCGACCTGCTGGCCCTGGCCGGGGCGGTGCTGGTGGCCGGGTACTACGTGATCGGGCGGCGGCTCCGGGCGCGCATCGACATCTGGCCCTTCGTGGGGGTGGTGTACGGCTGCGCCGCGCTGACGCTGCTGGCGGCGCTCCCCCTGGCGGGCGTCCCGCTGGGCGGGTACCCGGCGGGCGACTGGGCCGTGTTCGCGGCGCTGGCGGTGGGGCCCATGCTGGTGGGGCACACGGGGCAGAACTGGGCGCTCCGCTACCTCCCGGCGTACGTGGTGAACCTTTCCCTGCTGGGGGAGCCCGTGGGCGCGACGCTGATCGCGTGGCTCCTCCCGGGGATCGCGGAGACGCCGCCCCCGGCCGCGCTCGGCGGCGGGGGGCTGATCCTATGCGGCATCCTGCTCGGAATGGCGAGGAGATGACACAGATCGACTGCACGGTGGACGTGGTGCGGGAGGGCGTGACCGAGTCGCGCCACCGGGTGCACGTGGCGGTGGTGGACGCGGACGGGCAGCTCCGCGCGTGCGCGGGCGAGCCCGAGACGGTGACCTTCTTCCGCTCCTCGGCGAAGCCCTTCCAGGCGCTCGCCGTGGTGGAGGACGGCGCGGCGGAGCGCTTCGGCATCACCGACGGCGAGCTGGCGCTGGTGTGCGGGTCGCACACGGGCTCGCGCGCGCACACCGCCGCCGCCGAGTCGATCCTCCGCAAGGCCGGGCTGGACGCGGAGGCGCTCGCCTGCGGGCCGCACGCCCCCTGGCACGAGCCCACCCGCCGCGAGCTGCAGGAGGCCGGGCTGGAGCCGGTGCGCCTGCACAACAACTGCTCCGGCAAGCACGCGGGGATGCTGGCGCTGGCCCGCGCCCGCGGGTGGGAGACGCAGGACTACAACCGCCCCGAGCACCCGGTGCAGCTGCGCATGCTGTCGGAGGTGTCGCGCTGGGCGGGGGTGCCCACGGAGGCCATCGCGGTGGGGAACGACGGATGCGGGGTGGCCTGCTTCGCCCTCCCGCTGCGCAACATGGCGCTGGCCTACGCCCGCCTCGCGCGCGCCGCGCGGGCGGGGGAGCGCGCCCCCTCGCGGGTGGTGGTCGCCATGCTGGCGCACCCGGAGATGGTCGCGGGGAGGGGGCGCCTCTGCACCGAGATCATGCGCCGCTCCGAGGGGCGCCTCTTCGCCAAGATCGGCGCGGAGGGGGTGTACTGCGTGGGTGTCCCCGGCGCGGAGCTGGGGGTGGCCATCAAGGTGGAGGACGGCTCCACGCGCGCCGTGGGCCCGGCAATCCTGGGCGTGCTGCGCGAGCTGGACCTGATCTCCGAGGACGACTACGGCGCGATGTTCGCGCTGGCCTACCCGGACGTGGTCAACACCCGCGGCGAGGTGACGGGGCAGCTGCGCCCGGAGATCCGGCTGCGCGGGCCGGAGGACTGACCCGGTGCGGCTCGACGCGCCCCGGGAGGCGCTGGTCGCCCTCTCGGCGGCGCTCGCCACGCGGGACGGGGAGACCGTGCGGGCGGCCGCGGAGCGCGCCGCAGCGGAGGCCGACCCGGACGCCGCCGAGGAGGTGATCCTCCAGGCCCACCTGTTCGTGGGCTTCCCCGACGCGCTCGGGGCCCTGGCGCTCTGGCGGGAGGCCAGCGGCCGCCCCGCGCCGGAACCGCTCGGCGAGGGGTGCGAGGGCTGGACCGCGCGCGGGGAGCGCGTCTGCGCCGAGGTGTACGGCGCGAACTACCCCAGGCTGCGCGCCAACGTGGCGGCCGTGCACCCCGAGATGGACCGCTGGATGGTGGAGGGCGGCTACGGGCGCGTCCTCGGCCGCCCCGGGCTGGACCTCGCTACCCGCGAGCTGTGCGTCGCCGCGCTCCTCGCGGTCTGGAACACCCCCCGCCAGCTCCACTCGCACCTGCGCGGCGCCCTGAACGCGGGCGCCGGCGCGGACGAGGTGGACGCCGCGGTCGAGGTGGCCTGCCGCCTGCTGGACGCAGGGGCGGCCGAGCGGGTGAGAGAGCTGTGGAGCGAGGTGCGGGCGCGAGTGGTGAGGGAGCCACCACGGCCCGCGTGAGGGATGCGAGCGCGAAGCGGCGAGACCCGGGGGCAGTTTCCCGGGGCTCGCCTCCGTTGGGCAGCGTAGTGTGCTGCCCTACGGAGCCGCAGCCCGACCCGAGCGCCAGCGAGGGGCACGCCCAAACCCACAGCAGTCGAGCGTAGTTCCAACCGGAAAGGCAGCCGAGATGTTCCTGGACCATGCGGTCATCGAGATCAAGGCGGGGCGCGGCGGCGAGGGCGTGACCAGCTTCCGCCGCGAGTCGTACGAGCCCATGGGCGGCCCGGACGGCGGCGACGGGGGCAAGGGCGGGGACGTGATCCTGCGCGTGGACACGCAGCTCTCCACCCTGCTGGACTACCGCTACCGGCAGCACTACGCCGCCGAGCGCGGGCAGAAGGGCGAGGGCGGCAACCGCACCGGCCGCAGCGGCGAGGACCTCGTGCTGCGCGTCCCCCCCGGCACCGTGGTGCGCGACGCGGACACCGGCGAGACGCTGGGCGAGCTGGTGGAGGCGGGCGACGAGGTGGTCGCGGCGCGGGGCGGCCGGGGCGGCCGGGGGAACGCGCGCTTCGCCACCGCCACCCACCAGGCCCCGCGGCACTCGCAGCCCGGCGAGGAGGGCGAGGAGCGCCGGATCGAGCTGGAGCTTAAGCTGATCGCCGACGTCGGCCTGGTGGGCGAGCCGAACGCGGGGAAGTCGACCTTCCTCTCCGCGGTCTCGGCCGCGACCCCCAAGGTGGCCGACTACCCGTTCACCACGCTTACGCCCAACCTTGGCGTGGTGCGGCTCTCCGGGAGCCGCAGCTTCGTGGTGGCCGACATCCCGGGGATCATCGAGGGTGCGCACGAGGGGAAGGGGCTGGGGCACCAGTTCCTCCGCCACATCGAGCGGACGCGCACGCTGGCGCTCCTGGTCCCGGCGGACGCGATGGAGCCCCAGGAGGAGTACGAGCGGCTGATGGCCGAGCTGCGCGCGTACTCCGACGAGCTGGCGGCGAAGCCGCACTGCGTGGTGTTCACCAAGGGCGACCTGCTCCCGCCGGACTGGCCGGCCCCGCGGGTGGAGGCGCCCGGCGCGTGGGGGCAGT
Organism: Longimicrobiaceae bacterium; assembly: GCA_036259415.1. Lineage (GTDB taxonomy): Bacteria > Gemmatimonadota > Gemmatimonadetes > Longimicrobiales > Longimicrobiaceae > JAFAYN01. The sequence goes on along the minus strand of DATABU010000883.1, from coordinate 1,898 downwards.
TCCTGGTGTCGTCCGTGGCGCAGCGCGGGCTGGACCCGCTGCTGGAGGGGCTGTGGACGCACGCCGCGCGGGTGATCGAGGAGGAGCGGGGGGTGGACGTAGAGCCGGAGAAGTGGCGGCCGTAGGGGTTCGTGGCGTTTCGGTCGGATGCGGGCTTGGGTCCGCTCCGGAGTCGGACGATACTACTGTCCGTCTCCTGCGCGGGGAGCCGCAGCCACCGCCCGCCCGCCCGCCGCGTCCTCGCACTCCCGCAACTCTCCTCTCTCATGCCGCTCTCCCCGTCCGCGCTCGAACCGCTCCTCCGCCTGGGCATGGTCCCCGGTGTCGGCCCGCTGCGGCTGGTGCAGCTGCTGAAGCGATTCGGGTCCGCCGAGCGCGCGCTGGGCGCGCAGGCGGCCGAGCTCCGCGCGCTGCCGGGCTTCGGCGAGGCGCTGGTGGGGCGAATGCTCGGTGCGGCGGGCGCGGAGGGGCGCGAGCGGACGGCGAAGGCCATGGAGCGGCTGGCGAAGCTGGACGCGGTGGCGATCACCCCGGACGACCTGGCCTACCCGGACGCCTTCCGGACGCTCCCCGACGCGCCCTTCCTCCTCTTCGCCACCGGGAACCTGGAGCTGCTCGCCCGGCCGGCGGTCGGGATCGTCGGGACGCGCGAGCCGACGGCGTACGGGCGGGAGGCGGCGACCACGCTGGCGGGCGACCTGGCGCGCGCCGGGTACTGCATCGTCAGCGGGATGGCGAAGGGGATCGACGCGGCCGCGCACGCCGGGGCGCTGGCGGCTGGCGGGGAGACGGTGGGGGTGCTGGGGCACGGGATCGACCTGGTGTATCCCCGCGAGAACGCGCGGCTCTTCGCGGCCATGCGCGAGCGCGGCCTGCTGGTCACCGAGCTCGCGCCGGGCGAGGCGCCCCGCTCCGGCAACTTCCCCCGCCGAAACCGGCTGATCTCCGCGCTCAGCGAGGGCGTGCTGGTGGTGGAGATGGCCGCGAAGAGCGGAGCGCAGCACACGGTCGGCTACGCGCTGGAGCAGGGCAAGGAGGTGTTCGCCGTCCCCGGCCCCATCGGCTCGCCGGTGAGCGCAGGGACCAACCAGCTCCTCAAGGACGGCGCGCGCGTCGTCACGAGCGCCGAGGACGTGCTGGAGGAGCTGCGCGGCGTGGGCCGCCCCGCCCCCGTCCGCCCCCCGCGCGCCGCCCCGCCGCAACAGGCCGGCGAAGCGGACCTCGGCCCCGCGCCCGCCGAGCCGGACGACCTCTCTCCGGAGGAGGCGCGGACCTGGGCGGTCCTCGGCGCGGAGCCGCTGCACGTGGACGAGGTCGCCGCCGCCGCCGGCCTGGCTCCCAGCAGCGTGCTCGCCGCCCTGCTCGGCCTGGAGCTGCGCGGCGCCGCCGAACAGCTCCCCGGCCAGCGCTACCGCCGCCGGCCTGCGTGAGGGACCCCCTCACCCCCCGGCCCCCTCTCCCCGCAAGGGGGAGAGGGGGAGCACGACAGAGCGGGGGCCGGGAGGGAGGAGAAAGCCTGCCCCGGCTGGGCGCCCGCGTGAGGGATGCGAGCGCGAAGCGGCGAGACCCGCCGGCAGTTTGGCGGGGCTCGCCTCCGTTGGGCAGCGTTGTTTGCTGCCCTACGGAGCCGCAGCCCGACCCGAGCGCCAGCGAGGGGCACGCCCAACCCGAGCCGTACCGCGTCCTTGACGCGACGTTGCATTAATACTACTGTCCGTCTCATGAAAGCGAACGGGCGCTCGCAGAGCACGCGGTCTGGAGACGGGTCCACGATCTACAACCGCATCCCCGTGCTGCGGGCGGAGCGGGGCCAGTCGCGCCAGGACCTGGCCGCCGCGCTGGGCATCAACTACCAGACCGTCGGCTACCTGGAGCGGGGCGACTACAACCCCAGCCTG
>DATABU010000882.1:0-1618 GCA_036259415.1 Longimicrobiaceae bacterium | reverse complement strand
GCGGGAGGCCGCCGTGGCCCGCGCGCGGGCCGCCGAGCGCGGGCCACGGCGGCCTCCCGCTGGAAGCCGTTCAGCACGGGGAGCGACGCCTGCAGCCGCAGGCTCCAGCTCCGCTCCTCCGGCGGGAAGTCGAACGAGGTCCAGTCGTACCCCCCGGTGGCGCGCAGGGTCGGCGCGTAGGCGCTCACCGACGAGAAGCGGGCGGCCCGCCGCTCGGCGTAGGTGGCCCGGGCGGCCTCGGCGGCGGGGGCGACGCGCTCGGCGCGGGCGGAGAGCGAGTCGGCCGGCGGGAGCTCGGGCGCGCTCTCGGGGAGCGCGGCGGGGGCGGGCCGCACCTCCCCCGCCACCCCGACGCGCTGTCCCAGCTCCAGGCGCGAGGTGCGCAGCGCCGACTCCGCCTCCACCACGGCCAGCTCGGCGTTCCCCGCCTCCAGCTCGGCGCGCAGCACGTCGGAGCGGGTGGCGGTCCCCAGCTCCAGCCGGGTCCGCGCGAACTCCATCTGCTGCCGCGCCCGCTCCAGCCGCTGCCGCGCCGCGGCGAGCAGCTCCTCGGCGGCGGCGGCCCCGTAGAAGGTCTCGGTGGTGGCCAGCGCGGTCAGGTAGCGCTGCTCCCGGTAGCCGGCGGTGGCGGCGCGCTCCCGGGCGCGGGCGGTGCGCCCCTCGGCGATCCGCCGCCCCCCGTCGAACAGCTCGAGCCCGGACTGGAGCTGGGCGGAGTAGTTCTCGGAGACCAGCCGGCCGGTGGCCTGGTCGAAGCGCTCGTTGCTGGAGTTGGAGTAGTTGGAGCCCAGCGACAGCGTGGGGAGCCACGCCCCGCGCGCCTGGAGCCGGTCGGCGCGCGCGGAGGCGATCACCGAGGAGGCGGCCACCGCCGCGGGGTCGGCCTCCAGCGAGCGCTCGATGGCCTGCTCCAGGGTGACGACGGGCGCGGGCTCCTGCGCCGCCAGCGCGGCGGGGAGCAGGGCCGCCAGCAGGGCGGCCGCGAAGGGTCGGGAGGAACGCTCGGTTCTCAAGGGCGCGTGCTCGGGGTGCAGGAGTTCTCCGGATCTTCAGCGCTCGCCGGCGCGCTCCGCGGCGCGCTCGCGCTCCCGGGCCGCGCGGCGGGCGGCCCGGTGCTCCTCGCGGAGGCGGTCGTACTCGGCGCGCTGCTCCGGCGTGAGGATGGCGCGGACCTCGGCGCGGGTGGAGTCCACGATGGCCCGCATCCGCGGCCCCTCGCGCTCCCAGAAGGAGTCGGCCTGGGCGCGCCGCCGCTCCATGACGGCGTCCACCCGGGTGCGCTGCTCGGGGGTGAGGTCCAGGCGGTCCAGGATCATGCTGGTCTTGGCGCCGTGCCCGCGGCAGTCCCAGCCGGCCTCCTGCGGGGGCTCCGGCTCGCGCGCGGCGAGCGTCCGGTCGAAGGCGGCGCCCGCCAGCAGCCCGGCCGCGAAGGTCGCGACCAGCAGGGCGATCCCCAGCAGCCGGGCGCGGGACGGGCGGGGTGCGGTCACGGGATCTCTCCTTCCAGCGCGTGGATCAGGTCGGCGTCGCTCGGGGTGCGCTCCTCGGCGATCCACCGGGCGACCGGCTCGGGAATGTTCAGCTCCTCGGCCACCGTCCGCATGGCGGTGGGCGGGGC
>DATABU010000881.1:0-1685 GCA_036259415.1 Longimicrobiaceae bacterium | reverse complement strand
GGCCCCCCCGGCGTTCCGGCGCGCCGGGGGCCCGCCCCAGGGGGTGACCTGCTGCCGCGGGAGGTGCGCGTGGGTGCTGCCAACGACGAGGTCGAGTCCGCGCTGAAGCCGCTCCGGAAGGCGTCCGGGGCGGCGGACGCGCTCCGGGCCGGGACGGGCGACGCGGCGGAGCGCCGCGCCGCCGTGGTCCAGCTCGCCGCGGCAATGGAGGCGTCGCTCCGGCGCCTGCTCCGCGACGACCCCCACGTCCCTCTGGAGGTGCGCCTGAGCGCGCTGGCCCCGGACGAGCTCCCCACCGCCGAGCTGGTGGCCGAGCTGCGCCGGCGCGACCGGGTCTCCATCGAGCTGGCGGCGGCGTTCCACGAGCTCGGCGCCCGCGCCCGCGCGCTCCGCGAGGGGGCCGAGCCGGAGCCCGCGGACGCGGAGCTGGCGCTGCGGCTGGCGGAGCGCCTGGAGTGGGAGGCGGACGCGCCGCCGCGGCCGCCGGTGCCCTCGCCGGAGGAGCCGGTGTTCGCGGAGGAGGACCCGCTGGTGCACGCCGTCCCCCCGGCGTCGCGCATGCCCCGGGGCGGCGGCCTTGCGTGGAGCGCGGCGGCCCTCGCGCTGGTGCTGCTCGCGGCGGTTGCCTGGTGGGTCTGGAGCCGCGGCGCCGGCGACCGCGCGCTGGAGGAGGGGATCGCGCTCTTCCGCGCCGGCCAGGCCGAGGCGGCGGTCCCGCACTTCCGCCGCGCCGTGCAGGAGGACCCGGAGGACCCGCGCCCCCGCCTCTTCCTGGCGCGCATCTACCGCGACGGCGGCCGGCTGAACGAGGCGCGCATGGAGCTGCGCCGCGCCCTGGACGAGGCCCCGGAGGACCCGGGGCTGAACCGCGAGCTGGGCTTCCTCCTGCTGGACGCGGGGCGCCCGGACCTGGCGGTGCCGCGCTTCCGCCAGGCCGTGACGCTGGACCGCGAGTCGGTCGCCGGGTGGGTGGGGCTGGTGCGCGCGCTGCGCGCCGCCGGCCGCCCCGACGCGGCCGAGCGCATCCTGGCGGACCCGTCCACCCCGCCGGACGTGCGCGCCCACGCGGGCTCGCCGGCCCCGGCCGCGCCGCCGCTCCCCGCCACCACACCGCCCTGACCGAATGGACCCTCTCGACCGGCTGTACTGGCGCCTGGTGGAAGTGCTCCGCCGGGAGCGCCCCGACACCTCCTGGGAGCTGACCATCGCGGAGGTCTACCAGCAGCTCGTCCCGTACCGCGCCGTGCGTGGCGACCTGGGCTTCGCGGAGCTCCCCGAGTACGAGCACGCGCTGCTGCGGCTCCTGGCCGGGGAGCGCGGCTACCTGTCGCTGGAGATCCCCGAGGTGCAGGAGGAGATGCAGCGGGAGCTGCGCGCCTCCAGCCCCATCCTGGGGCTGTACCGCGACTACGCGGCGGTGGTGGCGCGCCTTAACCCCGCGCCGCCGCCGCGCGCGGCCGCCCCGGCGGAGGACGTGACCCAGGACCCGCCCCCGCCTCCCCCGCAGCCGGCGCCTCCCGCCCGGCCAGCCCGATGAAGGTGAAGATCACGATGGCCGCGCCGAGCGGCGGCCGCACGTGCAGCCGGGCCAGCGCGCGCACTACCGGGCTGAAGAGGAAGCTGAGGAGCTGCGCGAAGGCGATGGGAAGGAGGAACTCGCGCGCGAAGTAGAGCGTGTACAGGAT
>DATABU010000880.1:0-6901 GCA_036259415.1 Longimicrobiaceae bacterium | reverse complement strand
GCGCACTCCGCGGCGATGCGCGCGCTCTCCTCGACGCCCGCCTCCCTCCCCTTCCAGAGCAGCGCCACCTCCTCGGGCGGCTTCAGGCGCCACTCGCCGTTGGGGAGGAGGAGACCGCGCGCGGCGGGGGAGCGCGCGCGGGAAGCCGGGGCTCCGCTGGGCCGAGGTGGAGGAGCGCGCAGCCGGGCTGCACCTCCTCACCGGCCCCGCCACGGGCGAGCTGGCGACCCTGCTGCGCGCCGGGCGCCGGGCGGAGGCCGCGCGGCTCCTGGCGCGCTGGCGCGAGGCGTTCGGGGGGAACGTGGCGGTGGAGGCGCAGCTCCACCACGTCTCCGGGGCGGAGGCGGCGCTCGCGGAGGCGCTCATCGAGCTGGCGGGGCGCTGCGGCGTCCCCTGGGTGGCGACCGTCGAGCCGCGCTACCTGGACGCGCCGGGGCGGCTGGTGCACGACCTCCAGACCGCGCTGCGGGCCGGCGTGACGGTGGACGAGGCCGCCGCGCGCGGTCTCCTCCTCCCCAACGGCGAGTGGCGCCTGAAGCCGCCCGAGGAGGTGGCGCTGCTCTGGAAGGGGAGGGAGGCGGGCGTCGAGGAGAGCGCGCGCATCGCCGCGGAGTGCGCCTTCGAGCTGCGCTGGATGCGCCCGCCGCTCCCCGAGTTCCCCGTCCCCCCCGGCCACGACGCCGACTCGTACCTGCGCGAGCTGGTCTACGAGGGCGCCCGGGAGCGCTGGAGCGGCAGGGTCGGCGAGCGGGAGCGCGCGCAGATCGAGCACGAGCTGGACGTGGTCCGCAGGCTGGGCTTCGCCGGCTTCTTCCTGGTGATGTGGCAGGCGGTGCGCTTCGCCCGCTCGCGCGGGATCCTCTGCCAGGGGCGGGGGAGCGCCGCCAACTCCGTGGTCACCTTCTGCCTGGGCGTCACCGCGGTGGACCCGGTGCGGCACGGTCTGCTCTTCGAGCGCTTCCTCTCCGAGGCCCGCGCCGACGGGCTCACCGAGGCCCCGGACATCGACGTGGACTTCGAGATGCACCGCCGCGAGGAGGTGCTCGACCACGTCTACCGCCGCTACGACCGCGACCACGCCGCCATCGCCGCCGTGACCCAGGTCTACCACGCCCCCAGCGCCCTGCAGGACGCCATGCGCGCCCTGGGCCACCCCGCCGCGCTGGCCTTCGCCATCTCCAAGCGCATCAAGCACCTGGGCCCCGCCGACGGCGCGGAGCTGGTGGAGAAGGAGCTGGGCGCGAAGCACGGTCTGGAGACGGGGGACGCGCGGGGCCGCGCCCTGCTGGCGGCCATGCGCGCGCTGGAGGGCGTCCCCCGCATGCGCTCCACCCACCCCGGCGGCTTCGTCCTCTCCTCGCGCCTCCTGGGGGAGTACATCCCCACGGAGGACACCACGATGGGGCGCACCATCCTCCAGCTGGACAAGGACGACCTGGACGCGCTGGGCGTCCCCAAGTTCGACTTCCTGGGGCTGGGCGGGCTCACCGCCGCACGCATCGCCTTCGACGCCATAGAGGCGCGCACCGGCAGGCGGCTGGACCTGTACGCCCTCCCGCAGGACGACCCGGAGACGTTCGAGATGATCTCCCGCGGCGACACGCTGGGCACCTTCCAGATCGAGAGCCGCGCGCAGATCCAGTCCATCCTCCAGACCCGGCCCGAGCGGCTGTACGACCTGGTGGTGCAGGTGGCGCTCATCCGCCCCGGCCCCATCCAGGGCGACTTCGTGGGCCCGTACACCCGCCGCCGGCGCGGGCTGGAGCGGTGGGAGCACGACCACCCCGCGCTGGCGCCGACGCTGGAGCGCACCTGCGGGATCCCCATCTTCCAGGAGCAGGCCATGGCCATCGCCATGGCGCTGGGCGGCTACACCGCCGCCGAGGCCGACGAGCTGCGCCGCACCATGGGGCACGCCCGCAAGCAGCAGAAGCTGGAGGCCGCGCTGGAGAAGCTGCGCCTACGCCTGGGCTCCAGCGGGCTGTCGCAGGAGCTGGCCGACCGCGTCGTCCGGCAGATGAAGGGCTTCGGCAACTACGGCTTCCCCGAGTCGCACGCCTGGAGCTTCGCGCTCATCGCCTACGCCACCGCCTACCTCAAGGCGCACCACCCGGCGGAGTTCCTCCTGGGGCTGCTGAACGCCTGGCCCATGGGCTTCTACGCCCCCGCCACGCTGGTCCACGACGCGCGCCGCGGCGGGGTGGAGGTGCGCGGCCCCTGCCTGAAGCTGGGGGCCCGGGAGTGCACGCTGGAGGAGACCGCCGACCCGGCGAAGCCCGCCGTCCGCATCGGCTGGAAGCACGTGAGCGGCATCGGCGTGCGCACGCTGGAGGCGCTGGCCGGAGCACACGCGGAGCGCCCCTTCGCCTCCGTGGAGGACGTGGTGCGCCGCGCCGGGCTGGGGCGCGCCGAGGCGCTGCACCTGGCGCGCGCCGGCGCCCTCGAGGCGTTCGAGCCCGGCCGCCGCCGCGCCGCCTGGGAGGCGCTCCGCGCCGCCGGCGACGTGCTCCCCCTGGCCCCGGCGCGCCGCCTCCCCTTCGACCCGCTGGAGCTGGAGGGGCCGGAGCTGGTCTTCCTGGACTACCTGGCCACCGGCATCTGCACGCACGGGCACCCCATGGAGCACGTGCGCCCCCGGCTGCGCGCCGCGGGGATCCTGTCCAGCGCCGACCTCCCGGAGGCGCGCGGGGGGGAGAAGGTGCTGGTCTCCGGGCTGGTGGTGGCGCGGCAGCACCCGTCCACCTCCAAGGGGACGGTGTTCGTGCTGCTGGAGGACGAGGACGGGTTCATCAACGTGATCGTCCCCGCGAAGGTCTACGAGGCCAACCGCGAGACGGTGAAGTTCTCGCAGTTCCTGGTCGTGGAGGGGAAGTTCGAGCGCGACGGGGCGGTGATGAACGTGGTGGGGCGGCGGTTCCGGGAGCTGCCGCGGAGCATCGCGTTCCGGTCGCACGACTTCCACTGAGATTTGAGAACTGCGGAGTTGGGCGTGCCCCCGGCTGCGCCGGGGTCGGGCTGCGCGCTGCGTAGGACACGAAACCACCGTGTCCAACGCAGCCGGGACCCGACGGAACTACTGTCGGGTCTCGGCCCTGCCGGGCGCGCATCCCTCACGCGGGCGCCCAGCCAGGGGGTGATGGGGGATCAGCCCGGGATCGTGTCCGGCTCCTCCCCCGCGAGAAAGCGCTCCAGCGCGGGGAAGAAGAGATCCGGGCGCTCGGCGTGGGGGAAGGCGCCGGCGCCGGGGACCTCCAGCAGCTCCGCGCCGGGGATGCTCCGGGCCCAGTCGCGCGCGGCCTCCAGCGGGGCGGGGTCGTGCTCGCCGCGGACGACCAGCGTCCGGGCGCGGACGTCGGAGAGCATCGGCTGCCAGCGCCAGTTGCGCAGCAGGCCCAGCGCCCGCTCCGAGGTGGCGGGGTAGCGGCGCAGCGCGTCGGCGGGGGCGTCGCACGGGCGGGCGCGGATGCGCCGGGCCGCGCGGGGCGTGGCGGCCATGGCAGCATGGCGGAGGCGGAAGAGCTCGCGGCAGACCGCCCGCGGGTCCGCCGCGGTCGCCCAGCGCGCCGCCAGCGAGTCCAGGCGGGCGGAGTCCGGGCCGAGGCGGGCGCGCAGGCGCGCCTCGGCCTCCGGCGCGTACGGGTGCTTGGCGGGGGGGATGGGGGCCAGGAGCACCAGGCGGTCCACCCGGTCCCTGCGCTGCGTCGCGTACAGGGCGGCGAGCCCCGCACCCCAGCCGTGGCCGAGCAGCGTCATCCGCTCCATCCCCAGGTGGCGGCGCAGCGCCTCCAGGTGGTTGGCCTGCACGGTGTTGAGCAGCGGGTCCGAATACCAGCCCGTCACGCTCCCCGCCGGGGGCGAGGCGCCCGGGTCCGACCGGCCGCCCCCCACCTGGTCGTAGAGTACCAGCACGTGCCGCCGGGCGAGCGGCGCCAGGTCCGGCGCGATGGCGCCCATGTGCAGCGCCGGCCCGTCGTGCAGCACCACGATGGTGTCCGGCCCCGTTCCCGCGATGCGGTAGTGGAGCCGGGCGTCCCCGTTCAGGGGCACATGGCCCTCCGACACCGGAGCGCCCCTGCGGAGCAGGGCGCACCCCGGGAGGAGCAGCGCGAGGACGACGAGGGCGGCGGCGCGCACGTTCGGTCGCGGGTCGGGGTGGAGGGCTACGCCGGTCCGTCCGCGGCATCCCCGCGCCGCGCCCGCACCGCGCGGATCCCCACCACCAGCAGGGTCACGGCCGTGAGCGGCAGGACGAAGCCGGTCATCACCCCGCTGTAGGCGGGGAGCGCGTCGTGGTCCGTCGCCGCGAGCACCACGTAGGCCGTGTAGGCCAGGTAGTAGGTCAGGAAGAGCAGCCCCTCCCAGCGCGTCATCACCTGGCCGGCGAACACCGGGAGGCAGGCTACCGCCACCGCGATCATCACCGGGATGTCGAAGCGCAGGGCCGACGGTTCCACGGCGATCCCGTCCGGCGCCACCACCCCGGTGAGCCCCAGCACCGCCAGCAGGTTGAAGAGGTTGCTCCCCACCACGTTCCCCACCGCGATGTCGCGCTCCCCGCGGATGCTGGCCATCACGGAGGTCGCGACCTCCGGGAGCGAGGTCCCCACCGCCACCACGGTCAGGCCGATGACCAGCTCGCTCACCCCCAGCGCAGTGGCGAGCTCCACCGCGCCGTTCACCAGCCACCGCGAGCCGAGCACCAGCAGCGCCAGCCCGCCCGCGATGAGCGCCGAGTCGCGCAGGACCGACGGCGGGCCCACCGCAGCCGGGCCGAACTCCTCCTCGTACTCGGCGCGCACCGCCGCCGTCTCGCGCCGGCTCTGCCGCACCAGGAAGGTGGTGTAGGCCAGCACCCCCCCGAAGAGCAGCAGCCCGTCCAGCCGGCCCACCGTGCCGTCCAGCGCCATCAGCAGGACCGCCACCGAAGCCGCGATCATCAGGGGCACGTCCAGGCGGATCAGCTGCTGCGCCACCACCAGCGGGGTGACGGCCGCCGAGATGCCGAGGATGAGGAGGACGTTGCAGATGTTGCTCCCCACCACGTTCCCGACCGCCAGCCCGGCCTGGCCCGAGAGGGAGGACTGCACGCTCACCGCCAGCTCCGGCGAGCTGGTGCCGAAGGCGACCACCGTCAGGCCCACCACCAGCGGCGAGATGCCGACCGCGGCGGCCAGGCGCGACGCCCCGCGCACCAGGAGCTCGGCGCCGGCGATCAGGATGCCGATGCCGAGGACGAACAGGACGATCGTGAGGGGGGTCATGCCGGCATTGTTCGGGTCACGGGTTGTTGGATGAACTGCGGCTGCACGGCTGTTCGGGCGTGCCCCTCGCTGGCGCTCGGGTCGGGCTGCGGCTCCGTAGGGCAGCAAACGACGCTGCCCAACGGAGGCGAGCCCCCGCGGAAACCGCCCCGCGGGGTCTCGCCGCTTCGCGCTCGCATCCCTCACGCGGGCGCCCTGCCGAGGCGAGCCGTTCTCCCCCTCTCCCCGTGTGGGAGAGGGGGCCGGGGGTGAGGGCCCCCCTCACGGCGCCCACTCCCCCGGCGCCAGCGCGAGCACCTCCACGCCGCGCGCCGCGGCCGCTGCGCGGAGGCGCTCCAGCGGATGGTCGGTCTCGGCGTAGGCCGGCGGGCAGTGGAACGTGCCGTGGTGGATGGGGCAGACGGCGCGGGCGCCGACCAGGGCGGCCGCGGCGGCGGCCTGCTCGGGCGACATCGCGGCTGGGATCCCGCTCGGCGGCAGGCCGGGCGGCTCCACCAGCGGCGCGTTCACCGGGAGGAAGGCCACGTCGAAGGGGCCGTGGAGGCGGGCGATCCGCCACCAGGCGCCGTGCCAGAGCGTGTCGCCGCAGTGGAGGACGCGCCGCCCCTCCGCCTCCACCACCCAGGCGAGCTGCGGGTCGCCGAAGCCGTCCACCGACTCCACGGCCGCCACCGTCGCCCGCCCCACCTGCGCCGAGGCGCCCGCCTCCATCGCGCGCGGCGCCAGCCCCGCGTCCAGCACCCGGCGCTCCATCCCCCGCGGGCAGAACACCGCGCCGCCCCCGCCCAGCAGGCGGCGCAGGGCGCGCGGGTCGAAGTGGTCCGGGTGCGCGTGCGTCACCAGCGCCCCGTCCGCCGAGCCGTCCGGGCCGGCGGGGACCAGCGCCTCCCGCGGCGGCCCCATCCCCAGGCGCAGCGCCCCCGCGGCGTCCTCCAGCGGGTCGATCACCAGGGTGGCGCCGGCGGCCTCGATCGTCACCCCCGCCCACGACAGACGCCGTATCCGCATCGGGCTCTCTCCTCGGAGCGAGGTGGCCGAAGGCACCGCCGGAGTGGAGCGGTGGGAAACGTAGCACGCGCGCCGGCCGGGGAGAAGCCGCGAGGCTCGCGGGCGGTGGCGCAAACGCCGCCCGGACGCTAGCTTTCCCCGGTTTTCCAGGGCTGCAATTTCGGCACACTCCCGCCGCGACGGGGTACAACACCCGGTTGCATCCGCCTTCCCGCGGACGCCTGAGCTTCGACGTTCCCAGACCATCACATGGCCGACGAGATCACCACCGAGCCGACCGAGCAGCCGCAGTCCAGGGTGCTCCCCCGCCTCATCGAAGACGAGATGCGCGAATCGTTCATCGACTACTCGATGAGCGTGATCGTGCAGCGGGCGCTGCCGGACGTGCGCGACGGGCTGAAGCCGGTGCACCGGCGCATCCTGTACGCCATGCACGAGGCCGGGCTCTCGCCCAACCGGCCGTACAAGAAGAGCGCGACGGTGGTGGGCGACGTGCTGGGCAAGTACCACCCGCACGGCGACGCCAGCGTGTACGACGCGCTCGTGCGCATGGTGCAGGACTTCTCCCTGCGCTACCCGCTGGTGGACGGGCAGGGCAACTTCGGCTCGGTGGACGGCGACCCCGCCGCCGC
>DATABU010000879.1:0-3394 GCA_036259415.1 Longimicrobiaceae bacterium | reverse complement strand
CGCGCTCGGCGCGGGCGGGCTCGCGCGCGGGGGCCAGCGCCCGGTGCGGCCGCCGGGCGACCTCGGCCAGGGCTCGCTCCAGGTCGTCCGCGGCGTGGCGGAGCAGGGCGAGCCACTCCAGCCGGGTGGGCGCCGGCGCGTGCCGGTCCACTCCCAGGTGGAAGGTGGAGCGCAGGTACTCCAGCACCAGCCCGGTGAGCACTTCCCCGGTCTCGGCGCGGAGGCGGGCGTAGTCCTCCGCGTAGTCCAGCTTGGCGGGGAACACCTCCACCTCGAAGTCCAGCTCCGGCTCCCCGTCCGCCAGGACGGTGAAGGCGCTCCGCCCCACTTGCCCGCCGAAGCCGACCCGCCCGTGCACGACGCGCCCGCCCTCGGAGGCGCGCACCCCGTGCAGGATCACGGGGTCGCGGTGCTCCAGGGACACGGGGCATCCGTCCCTCCCCCGCAGGTAGAGCCCGTAGCCGGTCTCCTCCCAGAGCCGCGGCCCCTCCACGGTCTCCCCCGCGTCTCCGGGGACGCCCGCGCGCCAGGACCGCACGGCGGCGCCGGGGCGGCGTGGGCGGACGGCCAGGCGCCCCGGCGGCGGGGGCGAGGGCCCGACCCAGGCGGGCTCCGCGTCGCGCGCGGCGGACCAGACCAGGAGGACGCGGTCGGTCTCGATGCGGAAGAGGTCGCTCACGTCCCGCTCACAGCCAGAAGGAGGTGAACCCCTCGGCCAGGAGGCGCTCCCACATCAGCGCCAGGCGGGCGGCGGTCCGGGGGAAGCGGGCGCCGGGGAGCGCGGCGGGGCGGCCTGCGCGCTCCCAGTCCTCCAGCAGGGCGCGGGCGTCGCTCTCCGCCAGGGCGCCGCGGCCGTCGCGCGCCCACCCCAGCAGCCCCAGCAGGGCGCGGCGCACGGCGTCGCTCCCCCCGGCGATGCGGGGGAGGAGCTTCATCCCCAGCGCCAGGTCCAGCGGGTCCACCGGCTCGCCCGCGCGCGTGGCCCAGGCGTCCGGCGTCTCCGCGGCGTGCAGGACGAAGAGCGCGGCCTCGTCCCGGGTGCGGTAGCCCACCTGGAGCCCGGCCGGGGCGAGCGACGCGTTGGCGGTGGCGAGGGCGTCCACCGTCCGCCGCACCCGCTCGCGCTCGCAGGGGGAGAGGGCGCCCAGCCCGGCGAGCGAGACGGCGCGCGGGTGCCAGGCGGAGACGGGCCACCAGCCGGGCTCCGGCTCGCCGGGGGCGCCCGCTTCCTCCGGGGGCTCCCAGGCGGACAGGTCCGGCTCGGCCAGCTCCAGTGTGAAGGCGCGGTCCAGCACCTTGCGGGAGAATCCGTGCGCGCTCTCGTCCACGTTCACCGTCCCCACCAGCGCCAGGTTGGGGGGGAGGACGACGCCGCACCACTCGTCGCCGGGGTGCAGGGTGGGGTGCAGGAGCGGGGCGGTCGCGAAGCCGCCGCGGGGGTGCGGGCGGCGGTCCTCGACGCGGCTCAGCACCTCGGCGAAGTACTGCTCCACCCGGGCCAGGTTCATCTCGTCGAGCACCGCCACCCAGTGGCGCCGCGGGTGCCCCATGGCCTCGCGCGCGGCGTCCAGCACCACGCCGGGGCGGAATTCGCCGCGCAGGTCGGTGTACCCCAGCACCTCGGAGCTGTCGGTCCAGTCGGGGCGCACCGGCACCAGCCGGGCGACGCCCCCCGTCCCCTCGGCCACCAGCGCGGGGAGGCGCGACTTCCCCGTCCCCGTGACCCCCGCCAGGATGACGAAGGGCTTGGTGCGCAGCGCGGTGGCGTACGCCGCCACCTGCCACGGCTCGAAGACGAACCCCCGGCGCCCCACGTACTCCACCAGCTCCGCGGTGGCCGCCGCGCGGTCCCAGGGCCCCGGCTCGGGCGGGCCGGCGTCGGCCGGCGGGAGCGAGGCGGCGCGCTCCTTCTCCTCCACGCAGCGGCGGTAGGCTGCGAGCAGAGCCTCCAGGTCCCGCCGCAGCAGCGCGTCCGGGGGGACGCTCCCCGCCTCGTACAGCTTGTACGCCACGGTGACGGCCGGGTCGGCGACGGGCGCGGCGTCGGCGCGCAGGTCCATGCGGTCGTCCAGCGCGAAGCCCAGCTCCGGGAGCGCGTCGCAGAGGGCGCGCAGCGCGGCCGCCCGGCCGCGGAGCACCGTGCGAGCGATCTCGCGCCCCACCTGCTTCCTCGGCTCCGCGGCGCCCTGGCAGAGCGCCAGGTACACGCCGGAGGTGTCCTGCCGGAAGAGCAGCGCGCAGAAGGTCCCCTCGCGGACGTTGGCGGTCTCGCGGGTGTCCAGCAGCGCCACCCAGGGCACTCTGGCCCACGTCCCGAACCCCGCGGACCAGGAGACGCGCAGCGTGGGGACGGCGCGCGCCGCCGGCTCGGCCGAGAGCGCCTGCCGGAGCGCCTTGAACTCGCCCCAGAGCGGGTGCTCCTCGCCGAACGGCTCGCCCGCGCGCGCATCCGCGTAGCGCGCCAGGATGTTCTCCAGGTGGTCGCGCAGCTCCCCGCCTGCCGGCATCCAGTCTCCGCGCCCGGGTGATCCGCGCCCCGGAAAGGTCGATTTCCGGCGGCGGGTCTGATAAACCGCGCAGTCCACGATGTTCACTCTCCAGCGACCGCGTGCAGACGAGGCAGGGAGGGCCCGCGCGGACGCGCGCTGCCGCTCACTCGCCCGCGGATGTGGCAACCCGCCCCGCCAGGTCTCCATTCGTCGCAGCTTCGTTGTGCCCCCGCACGGCCGCTCTGATCGTGCGGGTGCGGACGCAGCGTGTCGGGTGCCATCTGCATTCGGCGCCACGCGACCCGGAGCCGCGCTCTTATTCATGTCCCGCCAAGGAGGATGCATGCAGCTCTACCGCACCGCAGGTGCCCTGCTCGTTGCGCTCACCGCCATCTCGACGGCCGCGTGCGAGGACGCGGGGATCACGGCGCCCTCGGCGTCACCCAGCCACGTGGACACCCAGTGCCCCCCCGGCGATACCTGCTGGGAGCCTGCCCAGCCGACGATCACCTATGGTTCCCGCATGGAGAAGAGCCCGAGTGTACCCTGGAACACCTCCGAAGCTTATTTCAAGGTCTGGTCCTGGTCCTCGGTGAACCATGCTTCGATCTCCTCGGGGAAGGTGGATGCGGAGTCGTACACCTTCTTGAGATGCCTGCCCCATGAGCGGAAGCTGTACCAGCGCGCGAGCAAGACGGTTTACGGCGTGGGCAGGGCCGAGGTGTACATGCGGTTCAACTACAACCCAGACATCAAGTACGGGTTCCAGGTCAGGGGGACTCACACGTTCGTTCCCGCGGCGGGACACGACGGCGGCGGCACCTTCACCTCCGAATCGTCGCAGTGCAGCGACGGCTTCTTGAACACGGACTGACCTGACCTGGCCGGGGGGGGGGGGGGGGGGG
>DATABU010000878.1:0-5192 GCA_036259415.1 Longimicrobiaceae bacterium | reverse complement strand
GACCAACGGCACGCTGACCATCACCAAGGCGACCCAGACGCTCAGCTTCGCCCCGCTGGCCGACAGGACCTACGGCGACGCGCCCTTCGCGGTGATTGCCAGCGCCTCCTCGGGCCTGCCGGTCGGCTTCAGCGCCAGCGGGAGCTGCACCGTCAGCGGCAGCACCGTCACGCTCACCGGGGCCGGCGGCTGCACCATCACCGCCACGCAGGTGGGCGGCGCCAACTACCTGGCCGCCGCGCCCCTCGCGCGTACCTTCCAGGTGCGGGCGCCCGCCGCGCCGCCCGCCGACGAGATGGCCGCCGCGCCCGCGCTCCCCGCGCCGCCCGCGGCGCCGGTCGTCCGGCAGGGGGGGACGTCGGTGACCCGCTCCTTCCTGCACACCCTGGGCGGGGCCGTGGTGGGCGCGTGGCTGGGGCTGGTCACCTCGCAGGTGGTGAAGAGCGACTGGGACAAGCGGTCCAACGCGGAGGTGGCGAACCACCGCGCCTACTTCTCGCTCGGCGGGGCGCTCTTCGGCGGGGCGGGGGGGATGCTCATCGGCTCGCGGCCGTCGTCGGAGATGGCCGCGGGCCTCCGCCAGGCGCGGCGGCAGGAGCAGCAGGTCATCACCCTGGAGCAGATCCAGGCCGCGAACGTGGGGAACGTGTACGAGGTGGTGCAGTCCCTGCACCCGGAGTGGCTGCGCGTCCGCGGTCTGCAGAGCGGGTCCGAGGCCACGACCATCCAGGGCGGGGCGAACCAGCCCACCATCGTCACCCCCGGGCTTCCCACGATCATCGCCTACCTGGACAACTCCCGGCTGGGCGGGGTCGAGGCGCTGCGGCTGATCGCCGCCGCCGACGCGGAGTCGGTGCAGTTCCTCAACCCGTCGCAGGCGACCTACCGGTGGGGCACCGGCCACCACCACGGCGCGATCGTGGTGAACTCTCGGAAGTAGGGCGGAGCGGGCGGCGCGAACGCAGGCGGGGCCGGGGAGATCCTCCCCGGCCCCGCCTGCGCTTCCGCCCCGCGCCTCTACTCCTCGGGGAGGGCGAACCCGCCCAGCTCGTTCACGTCGGGGACGCGGCCGGACTGCTCCATCGCGGCCAGGCGCCGCGTCAGCTCCAGGATGCGCTGCCCCTCCGACTGGATGGTGTCCAGCGAGTGCTGGAGCACCGGGTCGTCCTTCACCACGCCCTCCCGCCCAAGCAGCTGCACCTGCCCCAGGATCACCGCCAGGGGGTTGTTGATCTCGTGGCGGAGCGCGCGGATCACCCGCCGCGCGTCCTCGGTCCCCCCGGCCGCCGGCCCGGCGACCGACCACCCCTCGCCGGTCATGTCCTCGATGGCCCCGGCCACCGTGGTCCGGCCGCCCGGGGCGGCCTCCGCCGGCGGGGCGTGCACCAGGAAGAGCCGGTAGGCGCCGTTGCGGTGCAGGAGGCGCAGCCGGGCGCGGAGCCCGGCGCCTCCCCGCGCCGCGTCCAGGTCGGCCGCCGCGCGCTCCCGGTCCTCCGGGTGGACCCGCTCCAGGAAGCCCGCCATGGTGGGCGCGTACTCCTCCGGCGCGAAGCCCACCGCCGACTCCAGGGTGTCGCCCCAGAGGATGGCGTCGGAGTCCGGGTCCCAGTCGAAGACCGCGGTGCGCGTCTCCCGGGCGGCGGCGGCGTAGCGCTCCAGCCAGGTGCGCAGCTCGCGCTCGCGGCGCCACGCCTCCAGCCCGGCGCGGCTCGCCCGCGCGGAGTCGAAGGCCCGCGCGTTCTCCAGCGCGGCGCCCGCGGCGTCGGCCAGCGGGGCGGCGCGCGCCACCTCGCGCTCGTCGAACGGGGTGGCCGGGGACGGGCGGACCACCAGGAGCACGCCCGCGGGGCGATCCCCGGCGCGGAGCGGGAGCGCCAGCGCGGGGCCCGTGGGGATTCCGCGCTCCCGCGGCCGGTAGGCGCCCGGGTCGGTGAGGAAGTCGGCGGCGCGCTGGGGCTCGCCGGTCAGGAAGGCGCGCCCCTCCAGCGTCCCCTCCAGCGGGAGGAGCTCTCCCTCCTGGCGGGCCAGCACCCCGACGCCGACGCGGGCGCGCAGCGCGTCCCCCTCGGGCTCCGGGGTGAGCACGACGGCGGAGGCCGGCGCGAGGAGCGAGGCCGCTTCCGCCGCGATCGTGCGGAACAGGCTCTCCCGCTCGGCGGGGCGGGTGATCGCTTCCGAGACGCGGCGAACCGCCGCGAGCGCGGCGGCGAGGTCTTCGACGGTGAGAACGGAGGGCGCAGGCGAGTCGGAGCTGGCGCTCCCTTCGACCCGGTCGTCGTCGTCCGCGGGGGACGCCGACGCCGGCCCTGGCCGCTGGCGGGGCATGGAGAAGGCTTCACAGGTTCACTTTCGGCGGCTGGCCGATCTCCTGGGGAGACGCCCGGCTCTGCGGCCCCGGCTCGCGCCGGGTGTGCTATTGTCGAGTGACACCTGGTGCGCAGTATACGCCGCGGAGTGCCGCCGCGCAAGCAAAACCCTTCGAATTTCCGGCGACGGGAGGTGGCGGCGGCCTGGCGATTCGCGAAAACCGCCACATGGAACCCGCCACTTCGTCCGGGCTCAGACCGGGACGGGCTCCAGCGCGCGGCGCGGCACCAGCGAGAGCTCTCCCTCCCCGGGGAAGTCGGAGTCGTGGGCCCGCAGGAAGGCGTCCACCACCTGCGGGTCGAACTGCGACCCCGAGCAGCGGCGGATCTCCTCCACGGCCACCTCGGGGGGACGCTCCTCGCGGTAGGGGCGCGTGGTGACGATGGCGTCGTAGGTGTCGGCCACGGCCAGGATGCGTCCCTCCAGGGAGATCTCCTCGCCCCGGAGCCCGGAGGGGTACCCGGCGCCGTCCCAGCGCTCGTGGTGGTGCAGGACGCCTGGGAGGGCGGGGCGCAGGTACGGGCTCCGCTCCAGGATGGCCGCGCCGATGGAGGGGTGCTGCTGCATGATCCCGTACTCCTCGGCGGTGAGGCGGCCGGGCTTCCCCAGGATCTGGTCCGGGATGGCCACCTTCCCCAGGTCGTGCAGGAGCCCGGCGACCCAGAGGTGCCCCAGCGTCTCGTCCCCGATCCCCAGCACCCGGCCGGTGGAGACGGCGTAGCGGGTCACCCGCTCGATGTGTCCCCCGGTGTACCCGTCGCGCGCCTCCACCGCGCTGGCGATGGTCATCAGCGCGTCCACGAACAGCGTCTCGATCTGCTGCGCCTGCTCGGCGACGCGGCTCTCCAGGTGCCCCTGGTAGTAGCGGTTCTCCAGCACCAGCCGGCGGTGCCGCAGGGCGCGCTCCACCGCCAGCGTGACCTCGTCCAGGTTGAAGGGCTTGAGGAGGTAGTCGTCGGCCTGGAGGCGCAGCGCCTCGATGGCGTTCTCCATGGTCCCCACGCCGGTGAGGATGATGAACCCCACGGCGTCGTCGTGGTCCTTGGCCAGGCGGAGGAGCTCGGTCCCCCTCATCCCCGGCATCAGCAGGTCCGAGAGGACGAGGTCGGCACCGGCGGTCCGCAGGATCTGCCAGGCGGTCTCGCCGTCCGGAGCCTCGAACAGCTCGTACTCGCCCCCGGAGAGGGCGCGGCGGAGCAGGACGCGCAGGTTGGGCTCGTCGTCCACGATCAGGATTCGCGGGCGCCGGGGGCCGCCGCCGTGGGGAAAGGTGGGCGCGTGCTGGATCATCGTCTCGTCCCGTTCTCCTGGGGAGCACGACCTGGGGGAACCGCCTCCGCGCGGTGGCCATCGGCGCGGAGGAGGGGTCTGGGATGGGGGCCGGCCGGGGCGCCCGGTCCGCCGCGGGGCGGGGGCGCAGCAGGCCGGAAAGGGCACGGCTGGTTCCGGAGCTAGCGAAAGTACACCGCCGGGGCGGACTTGTCGAGGATGTCGAAGAATTTCCGTCGGCGGCTTTCAGAAGAGCGTGGTCTGCTCGCCCAGCTCGCGCGGGTCCACGGGGCGCTGTCCCAGCCTGCGCTGCATCTCCCGGGCGGAGCCGGGGGCGTGGCCCGCCCAGTAGTTGCTGAAGTAGGCGAAGACCTCCGTCCCCCGGGCCGCGGCGCGGAGCAGCTCCTCGGCCCAGGCGCCTTCCTCCTCGGCCCGGTCGGCCTGGAGGCGCGAGTGGTCGGTGATGGCCCGGTCGGGGCCCATCCACCGCACGTAGTGGAAGTCCGCCGTGGGCCGCGCGGCCAGGGCGAGCAGGATGTCGCGCGGGACCCAGGGGCCGTCGCTGAGCGCCAGCGCCACGCCGTGCGCCGCCAGCAGCGCCAGGAGGCCGGGGAGGACGCGCCGGTCCACCCACCGCCGGCTGCGCAGCTCCACCGCCGCCCGCAGGTCTCGCGGGACCAGGGGGAGGAAGGCGGCCAGCGCCGGGAGTTCGTCCGGGAGGAAGTCGGGGCCCATCTGCACCAGCACGGGGCCGAGCTTCCCGCCCAGCTCCCGCGCGCGCCCGAAGAACTCCTCCGCGACGTCCTCCGCGCCCCGCAGCCGCCGCTCGTGGGTGGCCTCGCGGGGGAGCTTCAGGGCGAGCGAGAACCCCTCCGGCGTGCGTGCGGCCCAGCCGCGCACGCTCTTCTCGGCCGGCACGGCGTAGAAGGTGGAGTCCACCTCCACCGTGTCGAAGGCGCGGGCGTAGGTCGCCAGGTAGTCCGTGGGGCGGGTCCCCTCGGGGTAGAAGCCGCCCAGCCAGGCGTCGTAGTTCCACCCCTGGGTCCCCACCCGGACGCGCGCCGCCGTCATCCGTCCCGCACCAGCTGCGCGACCCCCGGCAGCAGCGCCTCCAGGCGGCGCCCGGGGCAGAGCGTGTCGGCGTGGTCGTTGTGGTCGCCGATGCGGGAGCGCGGCACCTCCCACTTCGCGGCCGCCCACGTCACCAGCCTGCGCAGCGCCTCCACCTGGGGGGCGGTGGCGTACTCCTCCTCGAAGTTCCCCTCCAGCACGATCAGCAGGTGCCCCGCGGGGTCGTACGCGGTGTTGGAGTCGCCGGCCCAGCGCGGGTCCCTCGCCTCGGCGACGCGGCCCTCCAGGTCCACGTAGTAGTGGTAGGGGACGTCCGGCCAGGGCTCCTTCACGCGCCCGCCGGCGAGCGGCGCGCGCGACTGCGAGAACTCCTGCAGCCCGCGCAGCTTCTCGGGGAGGGACCGGTCCGGACGCTGGCGCGACGCGGTGTGGTGGATGGTGATGCGCGCGATCCGGTGCGCCCGCATGGGTCCGGCCGGCGGGCG
>DATABU010000877.1:0-3707 GCA_036259415.1 Longimicrobiaceae bacterium | reverse complement strand
CACTCCCTCCCTGCGACCCTCCTGCCGGCCGCCGTTCTCCCCCTCTCCCCCTTGCGGGGAGAGGGGGCCGGGGGGTGAGGGGGTCCCGCCCCAACAGGGAGCCCGACCCCGGCGCAGCCGGGGGCACGCCCCACCCCGCCGTTCAAAGCAGTCCCGCCCCGATCCCCCGCTCACGCGATGACCGGCGCCGCGAACAGAGGCTCCGCCACCAGCGCCGCCGCGCCGCGCAGCCGCGGGTACGCGCTCGCCAGCTCGGGGATCACGGGGGTGTCCGCCGCGGCGGGCGTCAGCGCGCGCGCCCGGATCCCGGCTCGCACCAGCGGCTCGATCATGTCCCACGCCGCGGTGACCTCCCCCCCCACGAAGATGCGCGCGGGGTTCAGCCCGTTGACGATCATCGCCAGCCCCATCCCCAGGTAGCGGCCGGTCTCCTCGACCGCCCGCCGGGCCCTCGCGTCGCCGGTGCGGGCCCGCGCCACCAGCTCCGGCACCGTCAGCTCGCTCTCCTCCAGCAGCGCCCGGGCCTGCCGCGGCGAGGGGTCGTGGCCCAGGTAGCGGGTGAGGGTGGCGAGGTTGGAGGTGTACGCCTCGAAGCACCCCCGCGAACCGCAGAGGCAGAGCGGCCCCTCCGGGTCCAGGGGGACGTGGCCGAACTCCCCGGCCGCCTGGTCGTGCCCCCGCACCACCTGCCCGTTCACCACGATCCCGGCGCCCACGCCGTCGGAGACGGTGACGTAGACGAAGCTCGCAGCCCCCTCGCCGCCGCGCTCGCCCAGCCACATCTGCGCCAGCGCGCAGGCGATGGGGGCGTTCTCGATGGCCACGGGGAGCCCCGTGGCCCGCGCCAGCCGGTCGCGGACCTCCACGTCGGTCCACCCCATCTGCGGCGACCGGATGACGCGGCCCGAGACCCGGTCCACCGTGCCGGGGACCACCAGCCCCACCCCCTCGATGCTCTCCCCGGCGCCGTGCGCGTCCACCAGCCGGCCGATGCGCCCCGCCAGCTCCGCGATCAGCTCCGTCGGGTCGTAGACCGTGCGGAACGACTCCAGCGCCAGCTGCGTCCCCCCCAGGTCGCCGAGCATCACGTAGCTGCGGCTGAAGCGCACGTCCACCGCCACCACCAGCCGGTCGTCCGTCCGCAGGTAGAGCATGGTGGGCCGGCGGCCCCGCGGCGCGTCGGCGGAGTCGCCCTCCCGCACCAGCCCCTCCCCGATCAGCTCGCCCACCAGCAGGGTGACCATCCCCCGGCTCAGCCCCATGCGCCGCGCCAGGTCGGCGCGGGAGACGGGCTGGTGCTCGCGCACCAGGTTCAGCGCGATCTGCCGGTTGACCTCGCGCGGCGTCGAGCGCGTCGCCCGCCGGAAGTCCCGGGTGTTGATCTTCCGCATCCGTGCTCCCTCCCGTCGAATCGGCGGCGCCGGCGCGCCCGGCGTCGTCCCCCGACAAGCTTCACGGCCGCGCCCCGCCGGGCAAGGGAGACGGCCCCCTCCGCCCGCAATTGGGCGGAACCGCCCATGCGCGCCGCGCCGCGGGCCGTTAGACTCCGTCACAGGCGAGCGACCGCGCCGGCCCGGGGCCGGCGCGCGCGGTCCACCCCGGCAAGGAGGCGTAGCGTGAGCGGATGGGAGCAACCGATCTCGGCGGCGATGGCCCGGCGCCTGGCGGAGGCGGCGGACGGCTTCCGCAGCGGGAAGCCGGTGTACCTGGTGGTCGACTACGAGGACCCGGAGCGGGTCCGGTCGTTCGAGGGAGAGGGGGCGCGGGAGGCCGCCGAGCGCGCCAGGCGGGAGGGGGAGGCCGCCGGGGAGGGGAGCCGGCTGGGCGTCTTCGGCCCCTTCCTGACGGAGGGGGACCCGCCCGGCGCCGCGGGGGCGGAGGTGCTGGACGTGACGATCCGGGTGCGGCTGCCGGACGGGAGCACCCGGACCGAGACCTTCGGGGGGACGGAGGTTGACGCGCTCTTCTGGTCCCGCGCGGCGGTGGACAAGTTCGTCGTCCCCTACTACGCGGCGGCGCGCGGGCTGGAGCACGCGGCGCGGCTCGCCGACGCGTTCGCCGGGGAGGACGCGTACGTGCTGGCACACCTCCCGGACAGCGACACCCGGCTCCTCCGGGCGGAGCCGCCTGTCACCACGACCGGGCGCGCGCGGCGTACTCCGGGACCCGGAGCAGCGGCCTGAACTGGGGGTCCCGGAGCACGTACCTCTTCAGCTCCGGGCGGGCCCGGACGTAGCCGTCCAGGAGCGCGAAGGCGCGCTCCTCCTCTCCCAGCACCAGGCGCAGGTACGCCTCGTCGTAGAGGAGGAAGAGCCGCAGCGCCGGGTCGTGGCCGGCGTCGCGGCGGGCGCGGGCGAGCAGCGAGCGGGCCCGCGCCTCCTGGCCGTCGCGCGCGAGCACCACCGCCGCCCGCATCGTGCGGAAGATGGGGCGGTAGGGGCGGCCGGCGAGCCGGGCCTTGGCGGGGGGGTCGATCTCCTCCAGCTCCCGGAGCAGCTCCAGCGCGCGGGCGGGCTCCGCGCGGGGGAACGAGGGGTGGCTCAGGATGGCGAGCTCGCACTGGACGAACCTCCAGTCGCCCGGGAACTTGCGGCGCCCCTCCGCGCACCAGCGGTCCGCCTCGTCCGGCCGCTCCAGCAGCAGCGTGATGCGGTAGAGGCGGTCCAGCACCCGGTCGGCGTCGCGGAGGTAGGCGTCCTTCTCGTACGCCTGCCGGGCGGCGAGCTCCGCCTCCACCAGGTCCACCTTGAAGCGGAGCACCTCGCTCAGCGTGCTCCACGCGCTCGCCAGCGAGGGGTCGGCCGCGGTCGCGGCGCGCAGGTCGGCCTCGGCGCTCGCGACCAGCTCCTCCCAGCGCCCGGGGGCGATGGAGTCGTCGGCCTCCAGCCACGACGCAGTCCCGCGCACCTCCAGGGCGGGGGGGTACCCCGGCTCCAGGGCGAGGGCGCGGGCGGCGTGCTCCCGGGCCGCCCGCGTCCAGGCCCGCTTCCGCCGCATGTCCGACAGCCCGATGCGGTCCAGGGCCAGCCAGCCCCGGCGGACGGAGGGCTCCACCCAGCGGGGGTCGACGCGGCCGGCCTCCTCGAGCATGCCGTCCGCGATCTCCAGCATGCGCCGGGCGTTCTGCACCGCCACCGGGTCCGGCCGGGCGGCGGCCTCCAGCCCCTTCGCGCGCATCTCCTCCGCCCGCGCCAGCAGCTCGCGGGCGCGGGCGTCCGCGGTCCCGGCGGTCCACCGGCGGAGCTGGACCTCCTCGCCCAGGCGCACCCGGAGGAACTCGGCCACCTCGGCGGCCAGGTCGTCTCCCAGCGCGAACCGCTCGCCGGTCGGGCGCCGGAGCACCCTGCCGTCCAGCTGCGCGCCGGTGTTCGCGTCGATCAGGTGCACGGCAAGCCGCAGGCTGTCGCCGGAGCGCCGCAGGGTGCCGCCGAGAAGCGTCCCCACCCCCAGCGCCCGGCGGATGCTGTCCGGCGGCACCGCCCGCTCGCGGAAGGGCCGCACGCCGCCCGGCGAGACCACGTGCAGCCCCTCCACGTGGGCGAGCTGGTGGATCAGGTTCTCGGTGAGGTCGCTGACCAGGAAGTCCAGGTCCCGGTCGCTGCTCTGGTTGCCGAAGTACAGGACCGCGATGCGGTTCGGCGGGGCGGGGGCCTCCGCCGCCGCCTGCGGCCAGGCCGGCGCCAGGCGCACCGCGACGGCCGCGCTCG
>DATABU010000876.1:0-4387 GCA_036259415.1 Longimicrobiaceae bacterium | reverse complement strand
CCGCCCCGCCGTGGCCATGGCGCTCCAGCACGGGAAGCTCCCCGAGCGGGTGACCACCGTGTTCGCCGGGCAGGACCTGGACGCCACCGCCGAGGCGCGCCGGCACTTCCTGGGCTACGCCCCCTCCTCCCCCTCCATCGCGCTGCTCAGGGACGGCGACGTGGCCTTCATGCTGGAGCGCCACGACATCGAGGGGCGCTCGGCCGAGGAGATCGCGCAGGACCTGGTGAACGCCTTCGACCGGCGGGGGCGCCGTCGCTTGTCCACCGGGGGGTGCCGGTTATATTGGCGGGGAACCCCCGGCCCGAGCGGCCCCTTCCTCCGTGAGCCAGGTGCACCGATGCCCGCCGCCTCCTCCCCGGTGAACCGGAACCAGCCGGTCCCGCTGCAGCCCGTGGAGCGCGACACCATCCCCAAGATCTTCCTGCGCGGCGTGGACGGGCACGAGCGGGAGGACGGGCTGCGGTACAAGGAGGGGGGCGCGTGGCGGAGCCTGAGCCGCCGCGAGGTGGAGGAGCGGGTGACGCGGCTGGCGGCGGCGCTCGCGGCATGGGGCGTGGGGCCCGGCGACCGGGTGGCGCTCCTCTCCGAGAACCGGCCGGAGTGGGCGCTGGTGGACTACGCCGTGCTGGGGATGGGGGCCATCGTGGTCCCGGTGTACGCCACCCTCCCCGCCAACCAGGTGGCCTACATCCTGGAGAACTGCGCCGCGCGCGCGGTGTTCGCCTCCACCGCGGAGCAGCTCGCCAAGGTCGCGGAGATCCGCGGCGGCCTCCCCGCGCTGGAGCGCGTGGCGGCGTTCGACGACCCCGGCGGCGCGCCGGGGGTGGAGCGCTTCGCCGACGTGCTGGAGGCGGGGCGCGCGGCGCTGGAGCGGGGCGAGGTCGGGAGCTTCCGCGAGGCCGCGCTGCGGGTGGGGCCCGACGACGTGGCCACGCTGATCTACACCTCCGGCACCACGGGCGACCCCAAGGGGGTCATGCTCACCCACCACAACCTGGCCTCCAACGTCGCGGCCGTCCTCCAGCACGGCTTCGACGCCGTGATCCGCCGCGGCCAGACGGCGCTCTCCTTCCTCCCGCTCTCGCACGTCTTCGAGCGGATGGTGGACTACCTGTACTGGGACCGGGGCGTCGCCATCGCCTACGCCGAGTCCATGGACAGGGTGGCCGACAACCTGGTGGAGGTGCGCCCGCACATCGCCGTCTCGGTCCCCCGCCTCTTCGACAAGATCTACACCCGGGTGATGGGGGCGCGGGGGCTGCGCAGGCGCATCGTGCTCTGGGCGCGGGACGTGGGCGCGCGCGCCGCGGACGAGCGGCTGGCGGGGCGCGAGCCGTCCGGGGCGCTGGCGCTGCAGTTCCGCCTCGCCGACCGGCTGGTCTTCTCCAAGCTCCGCGAGCGCACCGGCGGCCGGCTGGAGGTGTTCGTCTCGGGGGGGGCGCCGCTCTCCGCGGAGGTGGCGAAGTTCTTCCACGCGGCCGGGCTCCCCGTCTACGAGGGGTACGGTCTCACCGAGACCTCGCCGGTGATCGCGGTGAACCGCCCCGGGCACGTCCGGCTGGGGACGGTGGGCCAGGTGGTGCCCGGGGTGGAGGTCCGCATCGGCGAACACGGGGAGATCCTCACCCGCGGCCCGCACGTGATGAAGGGGTACTGGAACAACCCCGAGGCCACCGCTCGGGCCGTCGACACGGAGGGTTGGTTCCACACCGGCGACGTGGGGGAGCTGGACGCGGACGGGTTCCTGCGCATCACCGACAGGCTCAAGGACCTGATCGTCACCGCCGGCGGCAAGAACGTGGCGCCGCAGCCCATCGAGAGCGCCGCGGCCCTCTCGCCCTTCGTGGCGCAGGCGGTGATGGTGGGAGACCGGCGGCCGTACACCGTCCTACTCCTGGTCCCCGACTGGGAGAACCTGGGGGCCTGGGCCGCCCGCCACGGCCTCGCCGGCGCCGACCGCGCCGCGCTGGCCGCCGACGCGCGGGTGCACCAGCTCCTGGAGCACGACGTGATGCGGCGCCTGGGGGCGTTCGCGCGCTACGAGCTCCCCAAGAAGGTGTCGGTGATCCCCGAGGAGCTGACCATCGAGTCCGGCGCCCTCACCCCCACGCTCAAGGTGAAGCGCCGCGTGGTGGAGGAGCGGTTCCGGGACCGGATCGAGGCGATGTACGCCGGCGGGCGCGAGGCGGCCGCGGACTGACTCACAGACCGGGAGCACGATGAAAGCGAAGCTGCACAGCCAGGGGAAGGCCGGAGGGGTGTCCAGGGGGAAGCTGCTGCTGGGGGCGGCCGGACTCTTCCTCTTCATCGTGGGGGTGCGGCGCTCCTTCCGCACGGAAGCCGGCGAGGTCGCGGACGCCCCCGCTCGCGAGGGGACAGAGCCGGCGGAGGAGGACCCGGCCACGTAGCGAGGGGCGTCCCACCGACGCGGAAGGGAGCGGGGTCGAGCCAGCGGCTCGGCCCCGCTCCGCGCATGTCGGGTCGCAGTCTCTCCCCCGCCCCGGAGCTGTTCCGTCCAAGGTTCGTAGGAACACCCCTTGCAACGCCCCCCGGCCCGCCGCGCGGCCGGTCTCCCGCCCGTGCCCGCCCGCGCTCGCGGCGCCGACCTTCCACCGCACGGGCGCAGGAGAGGCACCATGTTCTTCCGGACCAACCGCTTCCAGTACAACGCCAGGCCCGACAAGCCGGACCCGATCTACGCGCGCAAGCTGCAGGAGGTGCTCGGCGGCCAGTGGGGCGAGATCAGCGTGATGATGACCTACCTCTTCCAGGGGTGGAACTGCCGCGCGCCCGCCAAGTACCGCGACATGATCCTGGACATCGGCACCGAGGAGATCGCCCACGTGGAGATGCTGGCGACCATGATCGCCCGGCTGCTGGAGAAGGCCACGCCCGAGGAGCAGCAGGCCGGGGCCAGCAACCCCATCGTCAACGCCGTGATGGGCGGCACCAGCATGGGCGAGGCGATGATGGGCGGGATGAACCCGCAGCACCTGATCGTCTCCGGGCTGGGGGCCACCCCCACGGACAGCGTCGGCTACCCCTGGAACGCCCGCTACACCATCGCCAGCGGCAACCTGATGGCGGACTTCCGCTTCAACGTGACGGCCGAGTCGCAGGGACGGCTGCAGGTGTGCCGGCTGTACGAACTGACGGAGGACAAGGGCGTGCGCGACATGCTCTCCTTCCTGATCGCCCGCGACACCATGCACCAGAACCAGTGGCTCGCCGCCATCGCCGACCTGGAGCGCGAGGGCCTGGGCGGGACGCCGGTGCCCATGAACTTCCCGCAGGACCGCGAGATGCAGCAGGTGTCCTACCAGTTCTGGAACTGCTCGGAGGGGACGGAAAGCTCCGAGGGCTCCTGGGCGAGCGGCCCCACGCCGGACGGGAAGGGCACGTTCGAGTACCTGGCCAATCCCACGCCGCTGGGCGAGGAGGTGGTCGAGCTGCCGCCGGTGGACCCGCGCGTGCACGGCACGCCCAAGTCGCCGCTGCCTCCGACGGCGTCCGACTGACCTGAACGGCTCGAACCGTGGGTTCGGGCGTGCCCCCCGCTGACGCGGGGGTCGGGCTGCGCGCTGCGTAGGACACGATACTACCGTGTCCAACGCAGCCGAGCCCCGCGGTACTGCTGCGGGTCATGTCCACCTGCCGAGCAGACGCTTGGGATGCCGGTCCGGGGAAAGTCGCTCCTCCGTGCGCAAATCCTCGACGAACCGCTCGAGCCCTGAATACACGCGGCGGCCCTGGAGTTCTCGGGTCTCCATGATGTAGGGCTCGCAGATGGTCCACGTGCGCTTCATGAGCTGCCCACGTATCTCTCTGACCGTGCCCCTGTTTACGATCCCGTTCTCGTACAGGTCGCACAGGAACTCGTAATAGTCCAGGACGTCCACCACGTGCGCTTCGGTCGCAGGATCGATCCCGCTCATGGAGACGGTGGCACCGGCGTTGATGAGGCGCGTGAGCTGATAACTGGACTCCGCGAGCCGTTCGCTCGTCGAGAGATTCGCCAGGATGTTGGCGGTGTGTGCGATCTGCTGGACCGAGCGGTCCTTCCGGTGTGTCGCAAGCACGGACCATACGGCGATCAGGACGGATACCACGATGGAGACTGCACCGACGATCACCTCCATGTGCCGACCTCCAGGTCAAGAGTGATGGGGCATTCCGCACCGGGGGCAACCGTAATGCGGCGATCCGCCCTTGCGGTGGGAGCTGGTGGACCGGGCTGCCTCGCGCGTGCGGAATGCCCCCTTCAACTTTTGCACTCGGGATGGGATGAAGCACGAGGAGAAGCACGCCGTCGCCATGTGGCTGCTGGCGGCGTTCCTGGGCGGGTTCGCGCTGCTGGCGTGGTGGGTGGGAAGCGCCGGGCGGG
>DATABU010000875.1:0-1570 GCA_036259415.1 Longimicrobiaceae bacterium | reverse complement strand
CCGCCATCACCAGCCCCGCGCCGCCCACGGCCCGGCTCCCCAGGTGGACGAAGTGCCACTCCCCCGCGAAGCCGTCCACGCTGGAGTACTGGCACATCGGGCTCACGCCGATGCGGTTGCGGAAGTGTACGCCGCGGATGCGCAGCGGCGAAAAGAGTCCGGCATCGCTCACCTGTACCGCTCCCGTCCGAGGGTTCCGAAGGAGGTGCTCCCCGGCGCAACTCGCAGGCCAGGCGCCCGACCGGAGCGCCGTCACCCCTCCCGCGCTCCGGCACACCGGCGGATCGCCGCCCCGGCAGGATTGAGCCGGAGGCCGATTTCCGCTATATTTACGGCCTGTCCGGCAGCACCCCGACGCCCCGCGGCCCCAGCTGGCGGGGCGTTCGACTTTCGAGGGAGGCAGGTCCGTGAGCGAACTAGCAGAGCAGGTCCGCCGGCGGCGGACCTTCGCCATCATCTCGCACCCCGACGCGGGGAAGACCACGCTGACGGAGAAGCTCCTCCTGTACGGCGGGGCCATCCACCTGGCGGGGAGCGTCAAGGCGCGCCGGGCGGCCCGGCACGCCACCTCCGACTGGATGCAGATGGAGCAGGAGCGCGGCATCTCCGTGACCTCCTCCGTGCTCCAGTTCGAGTACGAGGGGTTCCAGGTGAACCTGCTGGACACCCCCGGGCACGCGGACTTCTCGGAGGACACCTACCGGACGCTGACCGCCGCGGACAGCGCGGTGATGCTGCTGGACAACCGCAAGGGCGTCGAGGAGCGCACCCGGCAGCTCTTCGAGGTCTGCCGCCGCCGGCGCACGCCCATCTTCACCTTCGTGAACAAGTGCGACCGCCCCGGCGCCGACCCGCTCCAGCTCCTTGACGACGTGGAGCGCGACCTGGGGCTGCGCTGCTACCCGGTCACCTGGCCCATCACCGCGGGGGACCGGCTGGTGGGGGTGTACGACCGCGAGGAGCGCCGCATCCACCTCTTCGAGCGCGGCGAGGACCACGGGCAGAGCCGCGTGGGGACCCGCGTGGGGAGCCTGGACGACGACTCCGTCCGGGAGATGGTGGGCGCCGAGGCGCACGAGCGGCTCCTGGGCGAGATCGAGCTGCTGGACCTGGCGGGGGAGTCGTTCGACCAGGCGGCGTTCCTGGCCGGGGAGGTGTCGCCCACCTTCTTCGGGAGCGCGATGACCAACTTCGGGGTGGAGCCCTTCCTCCGGAAGTTCCTGGCGCGCGCCCCGGCGCCCACGCCGCGCGAGGCCAGCACCGGCGAGGTGAGCCCCGAGGACCCGCACTTCACCGGGTTCGTGTTCAAGATCCAGGCGAACATGGACCCCAAGCACCGTGACCGCATCGCCTTCGTGCGGGTGTGCTCCGGGCGCTTCGAGGCGGGGATGCAGGTCAAGCACGTCCGCACCGGCAAGCAGATCCGCCTGGCCGCGCCCACGCAATTCCTGGCCCGCGAGCGGACCCACGTGGAGGAGGCGTGGCCCGGCGACGTGATCGGCATCCACGACCGGGGGACGCTCCGCATCGGCGACTCGCTCTCCGCCAACGGCGACCTGGAGTTCGGGGG
>DATABU010000874.1:0-12623 GCA_036259415.1 Longimicrobiaceae bacterium | reverse complement strand
CACCCCCGAGCTGCGCTCGCTGATCGTGGAGTCCATCGACCCGGAGGGCCCCTACGGCGCCAAGGAGGCCGGCGAGGGCCCGCTGCACCCCTCCATACCCGCCATCGCCAACGCCATCTACGACGCCGTCGGCGTCCGAATGGACTCGCTCCCCTTCTCCCCCCCGCGCGTCTGGCGCGCCCTCCAGGAGAAGGCCGTCCGCGACGAGGAGCGCGTCGCCGCCGACTGACACGGGATCCGGCCGGCCCTCACCCGGCTCGCTGGATGCTCGCCACCCTCTCCCGATCGCGGGAGAGGGGTTGGGTACGGTGCGTGGCGGTCGGGAGCGGGGCTGGTCTACGGAAAGAGTCAATGCACTCCCACCCCACCACTCCCCCGACTCTTTCCTCCGACCACCCCCACTCCCTCCCTGTCCGCTCCCCAGCCAACACACCGCCTGCCCCCAACTGGGTGCCCGCGTGAGGGATGCGAGCGCGAAGCGGCGAGACCCGCCGGCACCGCAGTTCAGAGGCACTGCGCGGGGCTCGCCTCCGTTGGGCACAGTTTTATCGTGCCCAACGGAGCCGCAGCCCGACCCGAGCGCCAGCGAGGGGCACGCCCGAACCCGCCGTCCACTCCCCTCCCGGCACGGCATTCGCTCCCTGCGGCGCCGAACCCTGCTTCCACGCACGAGGCCGATGCCCGCCGAGCCCCTGCTCCGCCCCACCGACCGCGGCCTGTACTGCGCCGCGGGCGACTTCCACGTGGACCCCTGGCTCCCGGTGCCGCGGGCGGTGGTGACGCACGCCCACTCCGACCACGCCCGCTGGGGGTGCGGCCGCTACCTGGCCTCTCGCCAGGGCGAGCGGGTCCTGCGCGCGCGCCTGGGCGGCTCCGGCGCGCCGGTGCGCGCGGTGGAGTACGGGGAGGCGGTGGAGGTGAACGGCGTCCGCGTCTCGCTCCACCCCGCCGGGCACATCCTGGGGTCGGCGCAGGTCCGGGTGGAGCACCGCGGCGAGGTGTGGGTGGTCTCGGGCGACTACAAGACGGAGCCGGACCCCACCTGCGCGCCCTTCGAGCCGGTCCGCTGCCACACCTTCGTGACCGAGTGCACCTTCGGGCTCCCCATCTACCGCTGGAGCCCGCAGGCGGAGGTGTTCGCGGAGATCGACGGGTGGTGGCGCGCCAACCAGGCGGCGGGGCGGTGCAGCGTGCTCTTCGGCTACGCGCTGGGGAAGGCGCAGCGGCTGCTGGCCGGCGTGGACGTGGCCATCGGCCCCATCTACTGCCACGGCGCGGTGGAGAAGCTGAACGCGGAGTACCGCGCCGGCGGCGTGGCGCTCCCCCCCACCGCCGGCGCCACCACGGCCGGCCGGGGGACCGACTGGAGCCGCGCGCTGGTGGTGGCGCCGCCCTCCGCCGCGGGGACGCCGTGGATGCGCAGGTTCGGGGAGGTGTCGCAGGCGTTCGCCTCCGGGTGGATGCGGGTGCGCGGGATGCGACGGCGGCGGGGGGTGGACCGCGGCTTCGTCCTCTCCGACCACGTGGACTGGCCGGGGCTGGAGGCCGCCGTCGGGGCCACCGGCGCGGAGCGGGTGTTCGCCACGCACGGCTACACGGACACCGTGGTGCGCTGGCTGCGCGAGCGGGGGACGGAGGCGCACGCGCTCCCCACCCGCTGGGAGGGCGACCGC
Organism: Longimicrobiaceae bacterium; assembly: GCA_036259415.1. Lineage (GTDB taxonomy): Bacteria > Gemmatimonadota > Gemmatimonadetes > Longimicrobiales > Longimicrobiaceae > JAFAYN01. The sequence goes on along the minus strand of DATABU010000874.1, from coordinate 10,950 downwards.
GCCGAGGAGGGAGCCGGGGAGGGGGAGGCGGAGGGATGAGGCGCTTCGCCGCCCTGTACGCCGCGCTGGACGAGACCACCCGCACCGGCGAGAAGGTGGCGGCGCTCGCCGCCTACTTCCGCGAGGCTCCGCCCCGCGACGCCGCGTGGGCCATCCGCTTCCTCTCCGGGGGCCGGCCGCGGCGGCTGATCGCGGCGGCCCGGCTGCGCGCCTGGGCGGCGGAGGCGGCCGGCGTCCCGGAGTGGCTCTTCGAGGAGTGCTACGACGCGGTGGGCGACCTGGCCGAGACCATCGCGCTCCTGCTGCCGCCCGCCGCCCGTCCCGGCGACCGCCCCCTCCACGAGTGGGTGGAGGACCGGCTGCTCGCGCTGCGCGGCGAGGACGAGGCGGCGCAGCGGCGGGAGGTGCTGCGGGCCTGGGGCGAGCTGGACCCGGCCCAGCTCTTCGTCTGGAACAAGCTCATCACCGGGAGCTTCCGCGTGGGCGTCTCGCAGCGGCTGGTCACCCGTGCGCTGGCGCAGGCGTCGGGCGTGGACGAGGCCGCCGTCGCGCACCGGCTGATGGGCTCCTGGGAGCCGTCGCCCGAGTGGTACCGGCAGCTCCTCTCCCCGGAGACCGGCGACGCCGACGTCTCCCGCCCCTACCCCTTCTACCTGGCGTACGCGCTGGAGGGGGAGCCGGAGGCGCTGGGACCGGCGGAGGAGTGGCAGGCGGAGTGGAAGTGGGACGGGATCCGCGCCCAGCTCATCCGCCGCGCGGGACAGACCTTCCTCTGGTCGCGCGGCGAGGAGCTGATCACCGAGCGCTTCCCGGAGCTGGCCGAGGCGGCCGCGCTCCTCCCCGGGGGAACGGTGCTGGACGGCGAAGTCCTCCCCTGGCGGGAGGGGCCGCTCCCCTTCGCCCAGCTGCAGCGGCGCATCGGCCGCAAGACGCTGGGGCCCAAGATCCTGCGCGAGGTGCCGGTGGTGCTCCTCGCGTACGACCTGCTGGAGTGGGAGGGCGACGACCAGCGCGCGCTCCCCCTGGCCGAGCGGCGCGCGCGGCTGGAGCGCGTGCTCGGCCCCGGCGGGACGGCCGGGCGCCTCCTCCTCTCGCCCGTGGTGCCGGCGGCCACGTGGGACGCGGTGCGGGAGGCGCACGGCGACGCCCGCGCCCGCAGCGCCGAGGGGCTGATGCTGAAGCGGCGGGAGTCCGCCTACGGCGTGGGGCGGCGGCGGGGCGGCTGGTGGAAGTGGAAGGTGGAGCCGTTCAGCGTGGACGCGGTGCTGATGTACGCCCAGCGCGGCTCGGGCCGCCGCGCGTCGCTGTACACCGACCACACCTTCGGGGTGTGGGACGGCGGCGAGCTGGTCCCCTTCGCCAAGGCGTACTCCGGGCTGACCGACGCGGAGATGCGCGAGGTGGACGCCTGGGCCCGCCGCAACACGCTCCAGAAGTTCGGCCCGGTGCGCACGGTGAGGCCGGAGCTGGTCTTCGAGATCGCCTTCGAGGGGATCGCCCGCTCGGGGCGCCACCGCTCGGGCGTGGCGGTGCGCTTCCCGCGCATGCTGCGCTGGCGGCGCGACAAGCGCGCGGCGGACGCCGACACGCTGGAGACCGTGCACGCGCTGCTCGCGGCGCACGGGGCCCGGGAGTGAGCGCGCGCCGGGGCGCGGGGCCCCTGGCGCCCGCGGAGGCGTGGTTCGCGGGGCGCGGCTGGCGGCCCTTCCCCTTCCAGCGCGAGGTGTGGAGCGCCTACCTGGCCGGGGAGAGCGGGCTGATCCACGCGGCCACCGGGACGGGGAAGACGTACGCCGCCTGGTGGGGGCCGCTGCTGGAGCGGCTGGCCGAGCCCCCGCCGGAGCCGCGGCGCGGCGGGCGGAAGCAGCCGGCGGCGGAGCCGCTGCGCGTGCTGTGGGTCACCCCGCTGCGGGCGCTGGCGGCAGACACCGCCGCGGCGCTGCGGGCGCCGCTGGAGGAGCTGGGGCTCCCCTGGGCGGTGGAGACGCGCACCGGCGACACGCCGGCCGGCGCGCGCGCGCGGCAGCGCCGCCTCCTCCCCACCGCGCTGGTGACCACCCCCGAGTCGCTCACCCTGCTGCTCACCCGCGAGGACGCCCGGGAGCTGTTCCGGGAGCTGCGCTGCGTGGTGGTGGACGAGTGGCACGAGCTGCTGGGCGGCAAGCGCGGCGTGCAGACGGAGCTGGCGCTGGCGCGCCTGCGGCGCTTCTCCCCGGGGCTGCGCACCTGGGGGGTGTCGGCCACGCTCGGCAACCTGGAGGAGGCGCTGCGGGCGCTGCTGGGCACGGGGGACGGGGGGCGCGTCGTACGCGGGCTCCTTCCCAAGCCCGTAGTGGTGGACGCGCTGATCCCCGACGAGGTGGAGCGCTTCCCCTGGGCCGGGCACCTGGGGACGCGCATGCTGCCGCAGGTGGTGGAGGCGGTCGAGGAGGCCGGGACCTCGCTGCTCTTCACCAACACCCGCTCGCAGACCGAGAGCTGGTACCGGGCGCTGCTGGAGGCGCGGCCCGACTGGGCCGGCGCCATCGCCCTGCACCACGGCTCGCTGGACCGCGGCGCGCGCGACTGGGTGGAGGCGGGGCTGCGCGAGGGACGGCTGAAGTGCGTGGTCGCCACCTCCACGCTGGACCTGGGGGTGGACTTCGCGCCGGTGGAGCGGGTGCTGCAGCTCGGGAGCCCCAAGGGGGTGGGGCGACTGCTGCAGCGCGCCGGCCGCAGCGGCCACTCCCCCGGCCGGGAGAGCCGCGTCACCTGCATCCCCACCAACGTGCTGGAGCTGCTGGAGGTGGCCGCGGCGCGCGAGGCCATCCTGGCGGGGCGGGTGGAGAGCCGCCCGCCGGCGGAGCGCCCGCTGGACGTGCTGGTGCAGCACCTGGTCACCGTGGCGCTGGGCGGCGGCTTCCGCGCCGGGGAGCTGCTGGAGGAGGTCCGCTCCACGCACGTGTACCGGGAGTTGGAGGACGACGAGTGGCGGTGGGCGCTGGACTTCGTCACCCGCGGCGGCCCCGCGCTCACCGCCTACCCGGAGTACTCGCGGGTCGTGGAGCGGGACGGGTGCTACCGGGTGGAGGACCCGCGCATCGCCCGCATGCACCGCATGGCGGTGGGCACCATCGTCTCCGACGGGCAGGTCCAGGTGCGCTACCTGCGCGGGCCCGCGCTGGGGAGCGTGGAGGAGACTTTCATCGCTCGGCTCCGCCCGGGCGACCGCTTCGTCTTCGGCGGGAAGACGCTGGAGTTCGTGCGGGTGCGCGACATGAAGGCGTGGGTCCGGCGCGCCTCCGGCACCCGCGGCACCATCCCGCGCTGGATGGGGTCGCGGCTCTCCCTCTCCACCGAGCTGGCCCGCGCCATCCGCGCGCGGCTCGACGAGGCCCGCCGCGGCGAGTACCGCGGCCCGGAGATGGAGGCCGTGCGGCCCGTCCTGGAGCTGCAGGCCCGCTGGTCGCGCATCCCCGCCGAGGGCGAGCTGCTGGTGGAGCGCACCCGCACCCGCGAGGGGCACCACCTCTTCGTCTTCCCCTTCGAGGGGCGGCTGGTGCACGAGGGGCTGGCGGCGCTGCTGGCGTACCGCATCTCCCGGGTCCGGCCGATCTCCTTCACCCTGGCCGTCAACGACTACGGCCTGGAGCTGCTCTCCCCCGGCCCCGCCCCGCTGGAGGAGGCGCTCGCCGCGGGGCTCCTCTCCCCCCACGGCCTGGCGGAGGACGTCCCCGCCGCCCTGAACGCCGCCGAGCTGGCGCGGCGCCAGTTCCGGGAGATCGCCCGGGTGGCGGGGCTGGTGTTCCCGGGCTACCCCCGCGCCGGCAAGAGCGCGCGCCAGCTGCAGGCGTCCAGCGGGCTCTTCTTCGACGTGCTGCAGCGTTACGACCCCGGCAACCGGCTGCTGGACCAGGCGCACCGCGAGGTGCTGGAGCGGCAGCTGGAGCGCAGCCGGCTGGGGCGGACGCTGGAGCGGCTCTCCGCCGAGCGGGTGGCGGTGGTGGAGACGCGCCGCCCCACGCCGCTGGCCTTCCCGCTGCTGGTGGACCGGGCGCGGCAGACCGTCTCCTCCGAGTCGCTGGCCGACCGGGTGCGCCGGATGCAGCTCCCCCTGGAGCGCGCCGCGGACCGGGAGGCCGCCGCCCGGTGAGCGACGCCGTGGTCGAGCTGCGGGGGGAGCGCCTTCGGCTCCTCCCCGAGCGCGCCGCCTTCTGGGAGGGGACGGGGACGCTGCTGGCGGCGGACCTGCACTGGGGGAAGGCGGCCGCCTTCCGCGCCTCCGGGGTGGCGGTGCCGGGCGGCGGCACGGCGGACGACCTGGCCCGGCTCTCCGGAGCGCTGGAGCGCACCGGGGCCCGCCGGCTGGTGCTCCTGGGCGACCTCTTCCACGCCCGCGCCGGCCGCACCGCCGCGGTGCTGGACGCCGCGCGGGCCTGGCGGGCCCGGCACCCGGCCGTGGAGGTGGTCCTGGTCCCCGGCAACCACGACCGCCACGCGGGCCCGCCGCCGCCCGGCCTGGAGCTCCGCGTCGTGCCGGAGGGGACGGCGGAGCCCCCGTTCGTGCTGGCGCACCACCCGGAGCCGTCCGCGGCCGGGTACGTGCTGGCCGGGCACCTCCACCCCGGCGTCGTGCTGCGCGGCGCGGCGCGGATGCGCCAGCGGCTCCCCTGCTTCTGGCTGGGCGCGGAGGTGGGCGTGCTCCCCGCCTTCGGCGGCTTCACCGGGCTCGCCGAGGTCCGCCCGCGCGGGGGAGACCGGGTCTGGGTGGTGGCCGGGGAGGAGGTGGTCGAGGTCCCGCCCGGGCCCGGACGCGCTTGACGTGGTGGGCTCGGTGGTCCAAAGTGTCGGGTGCGTCCCCTCTCCAACGCCGTGTGCGGCATCCGAATGTACCGCCTTCCGCTGTTCCCTCTGCCGGTCGTGCTCTTCCCGGGCGCCCTGATGCCGCTGCACGTCTTCGAGCCGCGCTACCGGCAGATGACGGCGCGCTGCCTGGAGGGCGACCGCCGCTTCGGCCTGGTGTACCACGACCCGGACCGCCTGGGCCCGTTCGAGATGGAGCCCGGCCGTGTGGGGTGCGTGGCGGAGATCCTCAAGTTCCAGCCGCTCCCCGACGGCCGCTCCCTGGTGCTGGTGGAGGGGCTGGAGCGCTTCCGCATCGAGGACGGGATCGAGTCGGAGTCGCTGTACTTCGAGGCGCTGGTGGACGAGTACCCGGACCTGGACGGCGCCCGGCGCGGGATCGTGCAGCGGCGGCGCGTCTCGGTGGAGCTCTTCCACCGCGTGCTCCAGGAGGTGCTCAACCACCCGGGGCCGCTCCCGCCCATCAGCACGCGCGACGAGACCGGGTTCCAGCTGGCGCAGGCCATCCGCATCGACCCGGCCTGGCAGCAGGAGCTGCTGGAGGCGCGCGGCGAGCGCGCCCGCCTGGACCGGCTGGACTTCCTCTTCCGCGCCATCCTCGACGGCGAGGGCGGCGTGGACATCACCCGACGCGACGACGCATGAGCCTCTTCGACACGCAGCACCCCGTCACCCGCCGCGAGGCGCTCCGCGGCGCCATCGCGGCGGCGGCCGCGCTGGTCGTCCCCGCTCCGCTGCGCGCCTGCAGGCTCGCCGAGCCCCCGCCCCGGGAGGCGGAGCCCGCCGCCCGCCCGGCCGCCGCGGACGCGCCCGCCTACCCCGTTCCCTCGCCGGAGGACCGGGCCCGGCTGGAGGAGTGGGTGCGCGTGCTGCGGCGCGAGCGGCTCGTCGCCGCCGCGGAGGTCACGCTGGGCGACGCGGCGGTGCGGGTGGGCGAGCTGGCGGTGGGGACGCCGTACGAGGCGTTCACCCTGGAGCAGTACCTCAGGGAGGGGGGGAGCCCCTCGCGCACCGAGCCGCTCACCCTGTCGCTTACGCGCTTCGACTGCGTGTCGCTGGTGGAGTCGTGCCTGGCCGTGGCGCGCGTCTCCAGGGCCGGGGGGGAGCCCACCTGGGAGGCGTTCGGGCGGGAGATGGAGCGCATGCGCTACCGCGGCGGGGTCCGCCAGGGGTACGTGTCGCGCCTGCACTACTTCAGCGAGTGGATCTCGGACGGGGCGCGGCGGGGGCTGGTGCGCGAGCTGGGCGGGGAGCTGGGCGGCCGGGCCGACGTGCGCCCGCTCCGCTTCATGACGGAGCACCGGGACGCCTACCCCGCGCTCGCCGACGACGGCGTGTACCGCGCAGTCGCGGCGATGGAGCGCGGCCTGGACGGGCGGGCGCGGCACGTGGTCCCCACCGCGCGCATCCCCGGGGTCGCCGACCGGATCGAGTCCGGCGACGTGCTGGCCTTCGCCACGTCCATCGACGGTCTGGACGTGACGCACTCCGCCTTCGCCTACCGCGACGCGGGCGGGGTGCTCCGCGTGCTGCACGCTCCGCTCGCGGGCGGCGCGGTGGAGGTGACCCGCTCCACCCTCCCCGAGTACGTCGCCGCCATCCGCCGCTCCACGGGCATCCTGGTCGCCCGCCCGCTGCGCGGGTGAGCGCGCGGTGGCGTGAATCCACTGCCGGGCGAGCTTGCCTTTCGCCCCGTTCGCCCCTATAGAACACCCACACGCTCCGAACCCGCCTCGTTTGCAGGGCCGGCTCGCGATGCGGATCCCCGACCCGCCGTCCGACGCTCCGGCGCGGAGGGCATCTCTCCACACAGGAGGCTCCCGATGTACCTAACTCGTCTGCGCCGGAAGCTCGGCGCGGCCCTCCTCGCCTGCGCGGGCCTGCTGGCCGCGTCGCAAGCGGAGGCGCAGGGCACGCCGTACACCGTCCAGGGGACGGTGGTCAACGCCGCGTCCGAGCCGGTCGCCAACGCGGCGGTGACCGTCAGCGGGACCCAGCTCCGGACGGCCACGGGAGCGAACGGGCAGTTCACCCTCTCCGCGCCGCTCCAGCCCGGCAGCTACACCCTCCAGATCTCCGCGCCCGGCCGCGGCCAGGCCACCCGGACGCTCGCGCTGGGCGCCGAGCAGTCGGTTCAGCTCGGGACGGTGACGCTGCAGGAGAGCGCCTTCCAGCTGGACGAGCTGGTGGTCACCGGCACCGGGGCGCCCACCGCCCGCCGCGCGCTGGGCAACGCCGTCGCGACCGTGAGCGCCGAGCAGCTGGCCCAGTCGCCCGCGACCTCCATCGACGCGGCGCTGGCCGGGAAGATCCCGGGCGCCCAGGTGATGTCCAACTCGGGGCAGCCCGGCGGCGGGATCTCGGTGCGGCTGCGCGGCACCAGCTCCATCACCGGGGGCGCCGAGCCGCTCTACATCATCGACGGAGTGATCGTCGACAACGACTCGGAGGACACCGGGATCAACTTCGGCTCGCGGAGCAACCCGACCAACCGTCTCGGCGACCTGAACCCCAACGACATCGAGCGGGTGGAGGTCCTCAAGGGGGCCGCCGCGGCGGCGCTCTACGGCTCGCGGGCCAACAACGGGGTCATCCAGATCTTCACCAAGCGGGGCCGCTCGGGCGAGCTGCGGGTCAGCGCGGAGACGCGCGTCAGCCAGGGCACGCTCCCGAAGCACCTGGGGCTCAACCTGTATCCGTTCGACGCGACCGGCGCGCCGGTGCAGCGCTTCGACAACGAGCGGCTGATCTACCGCGACGCCTGGAGCAACGACAGCTACGTGTCGGTGTCGGGCGGCGCGGAGAACACGCAGTTCTACCTGTCGGGGAGCTACACCGACCAGCAGGGGATCATGAAGGGGTCGGACCACGAGAAGGTGAGCGTCCGGCTCAACCTGGACCAGCAGCTGGGCGGCTGGCTCAACATCTCCGGCGGCGCGAACTACATCGCCAGCAGCACCGGCCTGGTCATCAACGGCGAGCAGGGCGTCGGCGGGCTGCTCACGGCCGTCGTGTTCACCCCCACCACCATCGACTTCTCGGCCATCAACCCGGAGACGGGGAGGTACGCCGTCCGCCAGACCACCTTCCCCAACCCGCTGGAGGTGATCGACGACTGGAGCGCCCCGCAGTCGGTGAGCCGCTTCGTGGGCTCCTTCCAGGCGCGCGCCACCCCCACCGCCAGCGCGTCGCTGGAGTACCGGCTGGGCTACGACACGTACAACATGGAGACCCGCCTCTACATCCCCCGCGGCACCCCGGCGGACCCGGACGGCGGCACGCAGGCGGCGCTCCGTGACCAGTACCTGATCAACAACGACCTGGTCGGGAGCTACCTGCTGGGGGTGGGCGAGGCGCTGAACCTCACGACCACGGCCGGGATGAACCACACCTTCTCGCGCGAGCAGAACCTGTCCGCCAGCGCGAGCGACCTCACGCCGTTCACCGAGCTGGTCCGCGGCGCGGTCCAGACCGCGAGCCAGAACCGCTTCGAGGCCACCACGCTGGGCTTCTTCCTCCAGGAGCAGGCGGGGTGGAACGACCGCCTCTTCCTCACGGGGGCGCTGCGCTGGGACGCGTCGTCCACCTTCGGCCCGGAGGAGCGCTGGCAGCTCTACCCCAAGGTCAGCGCCTCGTACGTCATCTCCGACGAGTCGTTCTGGCAGGGGACGCCCATGGCGAACTGGTTCAGCAGCTTCCGCCTCCGCGGCGCGCTGGGCTACGCCGGCAACCAGCCCCCGAGCGGCTCGGCGTACGCGCGCTACTCGCTGTACACCGGGATCACCAACATCAACCGGCTCGGCCTGGTGCACGAGGCGGCCGCGGGGAACCCCAACCTGAAGCCGGAGCGCCAGCGCGAGGTGGAGGTCGGCTTCGACGCGGGCTTCCTGGACAACCGGGTGGACCTCTCCTTCTCGTACTACGACCAGTACGTCACCGACCTGCTGCTCAGCCGGCCCTTCGCCCCCAGCTCCGGCTTCGGGAGCGAGCTGGCCAACGTGGGCGAGCTGAGCAACCGCGGGGTGGAGCTGCAGGTGAACACCGTGAACCTGGACCGCCCGGCGTTCGGGTGGAACAGCACCATCAACTTCTCCCGCAACCGCAACCGCGTGGAGATGCTGGAGGGCGGCGACTTCACCGACCCGGGGAGCTACATCAACTTCGTGGGGGTGGGGCTCCCGCTGGGCGCCTTCCGCACCTTCGACTACGCGCGCACCGCGAACGGCGAGATCGTCCTGGACGCGGCCGGGCTCCCGGTGCGTGCGGACTCGGTGAGCGTGGTGGGCGACCCGAACCCGGACTTCCAGGCGTCGCTGCTCAACGAGTTCCGCCTGGGGAGCCGCCTCCGCGCGAGCTTCCTCCTGGACGGGGTGTTCGGGCACGACCTGTGGAACCAGACGCAGCGCATCATGGACGGCTCGCTGCGGGGCAACAGCGCGCTGTGGGAGCGCGAGCTGCGCGGCGAGGTGCCGGCGGGGTACGCCAACCGCAAGTCCACCATCGCGGGGGCGTACATCGAGGACGGCACCTACGTGAAGCTGCGCGAGATGTCGCTCCGCTACCAGCTGGACGACCGGGTGGTGGGCCGGTTCGGGCTCTCCGGGGTGGACCTGGAGCTCACCGGGCGCAACCTCTACACCTGGACCGACTACAGCGGCTACGACCCCGAGATCAACATGTTCGGCACCGCCACCGTGGCGCGCGGGACCGACTTCGCCGTCTACCCGAACCCGCGGACCATCGGCTTCGGCGTCCGCGTGAACTACTGAGGGAGACCAACCGATGCTGAAGAACCGACGCACGCTGCTGGCCGGGCTGCTCCTGGGGGGCCTCGCCCTGGGCGGCTGCGAGCTGAACCTGCAGGACCCCAACCGCCCCACCGAGGAGGAGGTGTTCAACGACCCGGACGGCGTCCAGGCGCTCGCGGTCGGCCTCCAGGCGGTCTACTCCGACGAGGTCCGCGACCCCATCTGGGTCAACGCGCTGCTCGCCGACGAGCTGGGGGCCGGCCTGAACTCGTTCGCGCCCTACGCCGACCTGGACGCGGGGCGCGACATCACCCGGGGCTACTACAACACCTCGGCGTTCGACCCCTGGACGGGGCAGTACCGGGTCATCAAGCTCGCCGACGACCTCCTCCGGGTGGCGGCCGAGGGGCCCGTCCCCAGCGAGGGGACCCGGAGCGGGATGCTCGCCCTGGCCCGCCTGTACAAGGCCATGGCGCTGGGGAACCTGATCCAGCTGTACGAGAGCGTGCCGCTGGACGTGGGGGTGAACCAGCCCGCCCCCTTCCAGAGCCGGCAGGTCGTCCTGGTCGAGATCCTCAACCTCCTGGAGTCGGCGCGGTCGCAGATCCAGGCCACGCCGCCGTCGCAGGTGTTCAACCAGCAGATCCTGGCCCCCGGGTTCAGCCTGCAGAACACCATCGACGCCATGATCGCCCGCTACGCGCTGATCGCCGGGAACAACCAGCTCGCCATCCAGGCGGCGCAGCGGGTCAGTCCCAGCGTCCTGTCCACCTTCCAGTTCTCGGCCACGGACCCCAACCCGCTCTGGGAGCTGTGGTACAACTCCGGGAACGCGTACCAGATGCGCCCCGAGCAGGCGTTCCGCCTCCAGGCGGAGGCGGGCGACCAGCGGGTGGCGTTCTGGGTGCGGGCGGACACCATCCGGGGCGCGAACGCCCGGCTGGACGAGCTGGCCCGGTACCGCGAGCGGACGGAGGCCATCCCGGTCTACTTCCCCGACGAGATGAAGCTGATCCAGGCGGAGGCGTACGCGCGCCTGGGCCAGCTGGCGGAGGCGCGCACGGCGCTCAACGCGGTGCGCACGCAGTGCACCTCCGCGCTGGCGGAGCCGGTGGCCTGCCTCCCGGCGCTCACCGCGGCGCAGCTCCCCACCGCCGAGGCGATCCTGGCGGAGGTCCTCCGGCAGCGCCGCTACGAGCTGTACCTCCAGGGGCTGGCCTACGAGGACCGGCGGCGCCTCGGCGCGACGCTGAAGTACCCGTGGATCCTGGTGCCCCAGGCGGAGTGCGACCGGAACCCGGCCGCGACCTGCTGAGCCGGGAACGGGGAGCCGAAGCGAAGGGGCGCGCCGCGAGGCGCG
>DATABU010000873.1:0-3357 GCA_036259415.1 Longimicrobiaceae bacterium | reverse complement strand
GCGTGAAGGCGCGCGCGCTGGAGGCGCAGCAGAACCAGGACATCCCGTTCGAGCAGGTGGTGGAGCGGGTGCAGCCGGCGCGGAGCCTGGCGCACAGCCCGCTCTTCCAGGTGATGTTCGCCTGGCAGAACGCGCCGGGGGAAAGCCTGGAGCTGCCGGGACTGGCGCTGGGCCCGCTGGACCCGGCGGGCTCCGGGGGCTCGCCGTCGCAGGTGAGCGCGAAGTTCGACCTCTCGCTGACGCTCTGGGAGGATGGCGGGCGGGTCGAGGGGGCGGTGGAGTACGCCACCGCGCTCTTCGACCGGGCGACCGTCGAGCGGTACGTCGGCTACCTGCGGCGGGTGCTGGAAGAGATGGTCGCGGACGACGCGAAGCCGGTCCACCGGCTGGACCTGCTCTCCGCGGCCGAGCGGCGCATGCTGGTGGAGGAGTGGAACGCCACCGACGCCGCGTTCCCCGCCGGCGCGTGCGTCCACGAGCTCTTCGAAGCCCAGGTGGAGCGGACGCCCGGCGCGGTGGCGGTGTCGTTCGAAGGGGAGCGCCTCACCTACGCGGAGCTGAACGAGCGGGCGAACCGGCTGGCGCACCACCTCCGCGCGCTCGGGGTGGGGCCGGAGGTGCGCGTGGCGGTGTGCGTCAAGCGGGGGATCGAGACGGTGGTCGCGCTGCTGGCGGTGCTGAAGGCCGGCGGCGGCTACGTCCCGCTCGACCCCGGGCATCCGGAGGACCGCCTCCGCTACGCGCTGGACGACAGCGCGCCCGCCGCGCTGCTGACGGGGGGGCCGCTCGCCGCGCGCTTCGCCGGCGCCGGGGTGCCGCTCGTCGACCTGGGCGACGCCGCGGCGTGGGATGCGTATCCCGCGTCGGACCCCGACCGGGCCGAGGTCGGGGTGGGGCCGGAGCACCTGGCGTACGTCATCTACACCTCCGGGTCCACGGGGAGGCCCAAGGGCGTGCTGGTGCGGCACGGCTCGCTCGTCAGCCTGCTGGCCGTCACCCGCGCGGCGTACGGCGTGGGCCCCGGCGACGTGTTGCCGGCGCTGGCGGCGAGCGCCTTCGACATCTCCCTCTGGGAGCTCCTTCTCCCGCTCGTCTCCGGCGCGGAGGTCCGCCTGGTCGTGCCCGGGAAGGTGATGGACGCCCGCGCGCTCCTGGGCGAGATCGCGGACGCCACGCTCCTGAGCGCCGTCCCCGCGCTGATGCGCGAGATCGTGCAGGTCGAGCGCCGGGCGCCGCGCCTGGCCCGCGTCCGCGGCACCTTCGTGGGCGGCGAGGAGATTCCCGCCGACCTGCTGGCGGAGATGAGCGCCGTCTTCCCGGCCGCGCGGACGTACGTCCTCTACGGCCCCACGGAGGCGACGGTCCTGGCCTCGGCGCACGCGGTGCCGGCGGACGGCGCGGTCTCCGGGTACCCGATCGGCCGGCCGCTGGGGAACGTGCGCCTGTACGTCTGCGACGCGCTCGGCGATCCGCAGCCGCTGGGCGTCGCCGGCGAGCTGCTGATCGGCGGCGTGGGCGTGGCGCGCGGCTACCTGGGCCGTCCCGCGCTCACCGCCGAGCGCTTCGTCCCCGATCCGTTCTCCGCCGTCCCCGGCGCGCGGCTGTACCGGAGCGGCGACCGGGCGCGATGGAAGGAAAGTGGCGTTCTCGACTTCCTGGGACGCACCGACTTCCAGGTGAAGATCCGCGGCTTCCGCATCGAGCCGGGCGAGATCGAGGCGCGGCTGCGTGAGCACCCGGGGGTGCGCCAGGCGGTGGTGCTGGCGCGGGAGGACGCTCCGGGGAAGAAACGGCTGGTCGCCTACGTGGTCGGCGAGGCCGCGGCCGAGGCGCTGAAGGCGCACCTCGAAGCCCGTGTGCCGGGGTACATGGTGCCGGGGGCGTACGTGCGGCTGGAGGCGCTCCCGCTCACGAGCAACGGCAAGCTGGACCGCGGGGCGCTCCCGGCGCCGGACGGCGCGGCGAACGCGCGCCGCGGCCACGAGCCGCCGCGCACCATGACGGAGCAGGTGCTGGCGGAGATCTGGGCCGAGGTGCTGGGGGTGGAGCGGGTGGGCCGGCGCGACCACTTCTTCGACATGGGCGGCCACTCCCTGCTCGCCGTCCGGCTGGTGGGCCGGGTGCGCGAGGCGCTGAACCCCGCGGCGACGGTGGAAGAGGTGTTCGCGCACCCGACGCTCTACGAGCTCGCGGCGCGCCTGCAGGGGAGCGGCGAGTGGTTCGGCACCACCCACGCCATCCCGATCAGGGAGACCGGCTCCGAGCGCCCCCTGTTCGTGGCGCACGACGCGGTGGGGATCGTCTTCTACGGGCAGATCCTCCGCCCGCACCTGGACGCGGAGATCCCCGTCTACGCCCTGCCGGGGCCGCTCAACGACACGGAGGAGCTCGCCTCCCTGGACGACCTGGTGACCCGGCTGGTGCGGATGATGACGGAGGTGCAGCCGGAGGGGCCGTATCGCGTGGCGGGGTGGTCGGCGGGCGGAGTCTTCGCCTACGCGGTGGCGGAACGGCTGATCATGACGGGACGGGCGGTGGAGTTCGTCGGGCTGCTGGACGCCGTCTACCCGACCCGGGGGAAGCAGGCCTCGCCGCGGGCGCGGCAGTTCACGGTGCTGGAGCTGCTGGCCCGGGACAGCGGCGTGCCGCCGGCGACGCCCGAGGCACTCCAGGCGCTGAGGGAGGATACCGAGGGCCTGGACCTGCCGGCCTTCATCGCCACCTGCAAGGCGCGGGGGCTCCTTCCCGAAACGGTCACCGTGGCCCGGGCCGAGCAGGTGGACAGCCGGGTCGCCCTCCTCAAGCGCAGCCTTGCGGAGTACGTCCCCCCGCCGCTCCCGGTCTCCGTCACCATCTTCGCCAGCGACGATGCGGGGGACAACCCGCGCCGCGGCTGGGAAGACATGCCGGGGGGCGCTCCGTTCCGAGTGGAGCGCGTTCCGGGTACGCACCACACCATGTGGAAGAAGGGGAACGTGGAGGTGGTGGGGGCGGTGATCTCGCGAGCGATCCGCGCGTCCGCCGCGGGCGGGGGCTGAGGCCCGGGGGGCAGGCGGCGCGCGGCACGTCGTCCAGGTCGGAGACGACGCGCGAAGAGCGGGTGCCTCGATCGTGCGATGGGAGTGGGCCGTGACGAGGAGGGGGGATCTCGGCTGGCCATGACGAAAGAGGAGTCGCGAACCTCCTGGGAGAAACGGCTCGAGGGTGAGCCCGGGACGCTTCGTTCGCCGGTGATCGGGAAGCTGAGACACGTCGTCGCGTCCGCTCGGAAGCGTTCGGGCGCCAGAGCCTCGACGGAGACGCCGAGCCCGCAACGTAGGTCCCCGGGAACCGTCCGGGTGGGTAACCCGCGCGGCC
>DATABU010000872.1:0-3360 GCA_036259415.1 Longimicrobiaceae bacterium | reverse complement strand
GCAGGCGCGGGCACGGGGGATTGCGGACCCGGAGCACGCTGGGGCGCCCGCGTGAGGGATGCGAGCGCGAAGCGGCGAGACCCGCCGGCCGTTTGGCGGGGCTCGCCTCCGTTGGGCAGCGTTGTTTGCTGCCCTACGGAGCCGCAGCCCGACCCGAGCGCCAGCGAGGGGCACGCCCAAACAAAGCAGTTCACCCCGGTCCGGCGTCAGCTCCAGCGCAACTCCCACTCGCAGAACGCGTCCCCCTCGGCCGAGCAGCGCACGTGGCGCACGGAGCCGCTGCGCCCCCCCGCCAGCTCCACCGAGCGCAGCAGCCCGCCGGTCTGGCGCCGGCAGAAGAGCACGTCCACCGGGTCGAACCCCACCAGGCGGAGCACCGCGCGCCCCCCCTCGGCCTCCACCACCTCCATGTTCCCCGGCCGGTAGTAGAGCTGGAACAGGGAGACGCGCTGGGTGAGGAACTCCGTTGGGCTGGCCTTGCGCAGGATGCCGCCGTAGAGCTTCACCCCGAACGACTGGATGGCGAACGCCCCCGAGCGCTCGACCCACTCCGGGTGCTCCGCGCCCACCGCCCTGTCCGTGGCGCGCAGCAGCGCGATCAGCACCTCCAGCGGCACCTCGTCGGTGGCGGCGGCGGTCTCCACCACGCGCCGGTCCGCCGGGGGGAGGCTCGCCAGCACGCGCTCCACCGCGTCCGGGCCCACCTCCGCCGCCAGGAAGTCCAGCGTGGAGCGCAGGGTGCTCCCCTTGGCCTGCTGGGCCGTGGCGGCCGCGCTCACGCCGGCACCTCCAGCTCCGCCAGCCCGGCCAGGGCGCGGCGGTCCGGCTTCCCCGAGCCCAGGCGCGGGACCTCGTCCAGGAAGACCACGGACTTGGGGACCTTGTAGCCGGCCAGCCGCGCGCGGGCGTGGGCGACCACCTCCGCCTCGCCCAGCGCGGCGCCCGCGCGCCGAACCACGAAGGCGCGCCCCACCTCGCCCCAGCGGGCGTCGGCCACGCCCACGACCACCACCTCCGCCACCCCGGGGCAGTCGGCCAGCGCGGCCTCCACCTCGCCGGGGAAGACGTTCTCGCCGCCGGAGATGTACATCTCCTTGCGCCGCCCGCAGATGGTGTGCACGCCGTCCGCGTCGCGCCGGGCCAGGTCGCCGGTGCGCAGCCAGCCGTCCGGGGTGAGCGCCTCGGCGGTGCGCTCCGGGTCGCGCAGGTACCCCGCGAAGAGCTGCGGCCCCCGCAGCAGCAGCTCCCCCGGCTCGCCGGGCGCGGGCTCCCGCCCGTCCGCTCCCTCCAGGCGCATCTCCAGGAAGGGGACGGGGCGGCCCACGGCGCCGGACCTGCGCGCCGCCTCCTCGTCGGAGAGCACGAAGCAGTTGGGGCCGCACTCGGTGAGCCCGTACCCCTCGCGGAAGCGGTACCCGGCGGCGCGCACGCGCCCGGCCAGCGAGGCGGGGCAGGGCGCGCCGCCGGAGATGAAGAAGCGCAGCGCCGGGAGCGGCCGCCCCCAGCGCGGGCTCTCCGTCAGCATGAGCAGCTGGGTGGGGACGGTGAGCGCCACCGTGATCCCCTCCTCCTCCACCCCGGCCAGGAAGTCGTCCGCCTCGAAGCCGTCGAAGAGCACCACCGTCCCCCCGCGGTGCCAGAGCGGCGTCGCGAACACGTTCCACCCGCCGGTGTGGAAGAACGGGGTGGAGACGGGCCCCACGTCCCCCGGCCCCAGCTCCCACGCGGTGGTGGTCGCCACGGCGTTCCAGAGCAGCTGCCGGTGCGGGAGCACGGCGCCCTTGGGCCGTCCCGTGCTCCCGGAGGTGTAGAGCACCAGCGCCGGGTCCTCGGGGGAGAGCGGGATGTCCGCGGCCTCCGGGAGCGCCCCGTCCGCCTCGGGGAGCGCCGCCCCGGCGAGGTCCAGCCAGCCGGGCGCGCCCCCGCGGAGCGCCTCGTCGGCGAGGGCGCGGAAGCGCTCCTCGCGCAGGAGCAGGGCGGGGCGGGCGTCGTCCAGGACCCCCGCCAGCTCCGCGGCGGAGAGGCGCCAGTTGAGGGGGAGGAGCGCCGCGCCCACCCTGCCGCAGGCGAAGAACAGCGCCACCGTCTCCCAGCGGTTGCCGGCGAGCACCCCCACCAGGCCGCCGCGGCCGACGCCGGCGCGGCGCAGCCAGGCGGCGCGGAGGTCCGCCTCGCGGTCCAGCTCCGCGTAGGTGAGCCGCCGGCCGGCGGCGCGGTCCACCAGCGCCACCCGCTCCGGGTACAGGCGGCTCCAGAAGCGAACCGGGTCCGGGTGCGCCGGGAAGAGGGGCGCGTTCACCGGGCCTCCCGGGCGTGCTCCAGGAAGAAGCGCACCATCTCCCGGCTGGCGTCGGGGCCGCGCGCCTCGGTGTAGCTCCCCTCCGGCGATCCCCCGGACCAGGCGTGCCCCAGCCCGGGGACGATCCACATCTCCACCACGGCCCTGCCGCGCCCGTCCACGAAGCGGGTGCGCGAGGGGTGGAAGCTCTCCGGCGACGGGCCGAGCGGGGGCGCCCAGGCTGCGTCCGCCTGCACCCGCAGCGGCTCGCCCGCCAGGGCGCTGGCCTCCGCCCACTGGAAGGCGGTCTGCTCGGCGTTGACGCTGCGCACCACCGGGTCGGCCCCGCCGTGGAAGACGATCAGCGGGAGGGGCGGGCGCCCGGCCGCCGTCCGGGCCAGCGCCTCGGCGAGCCCCGGGCTGGAGGCGGCGCCGCGCTGCATCACCTGGAGCGCCTCCTGCACGCCGCCCGCCGCGCGGTACGCCACCCCGGAGTGCGATCCGGCGGCGGCGAACAGCTCCGAGTACGCGGCGGCCAGGGTGAGCGCCATCGCCCCGCCCGCGGAGACCCCGGCGACGTACACCCGCGCCGGGTCCACCCGGTGCGCGGCCATCACCTCCCGCGCCACGGCGGCGACCTCCGCGGGCTCGCCGCGGCCGCGCTCCTGGTGCGCGGGGTCGTACCAGCTCCAGCACTTCTGCGGGTGGGCCGCCGCGGTCTGCTCCGGGTAGGCCACCAGCAGGCCGTGCTCCGCGGCGACCTCGTTCATCCGCGTCCCCCGGGCGAAGTCGTCCGGGTCCTGCGTGCACCCGTGCAGCATCACCAGCAGCGGCGCCGGGCGCGCGGCGTCGTGCGACGCCGGCACGAAGAGGCGGTAGCGCCGCCCGCCCGCCCCGGGCGACGTGGTCTCCCAGGTGAACGACGCCTCCCGGACCTGCGCGGGCGCCGGTTCGGGTGTGGCGGAGGGCGCGGGGGCGGCCCCCGCGGCGCAGGCGGCGAGCGGGACGGACATGAGCAGCGGGGCGAGACGGTTCATCGCGGCACGATGGGAAAAGGGAGCGGCGCCGGCACCCGGGGGTGC
>DATABU010000871.1:0-10879 GCA_036259415.1 Longimicrobiaceae bacterium | reverse complement strand
GGCCGGGAAGACGGAAAGTCCTCATCACGAAGTTCCTCCGGATCGGGAAAGGGGGTGCGCGGCCGCGCACCCCCGTCGTGCAGGGCCCCTGGCGCGCGGCGGACAGCCGGGGCGGGGCCTCCGTCAACGTGTACCACGGACCCCGCCAGGAGATCCGCGCCGGGGTCCGCGGCGCTCCCGCAAGAAGCGGAGCACCCGCTTCCAACCCCCGCGCCGCCCGCCCCGTCCAACCGGGTACACGCAGCCGGTCCACCCCCACCCGGAGCCCCCGATGCACCGACCCGCAGCCGTCCTCGCCGCCCTGCTCGCCCTGGCCGCCGCGCCGGCGCCCGCCCAGGACGCGCCCCCCCTGGAGTGGACCGCCTCCGCCCGCGGCGCCGCGGAGCGGGGGCCGGAGGAGCTCCAGCTCTCGGTGAGCTACCGCACCCGCGGCGGGGGCAGCGGGATGACCAGCCGCCCCGTCGCGCTGCGCGAGCTGCAGGGGCTCACACGGGCGCAGGTGGAGTTGGCGGGGTCGCCCGTGCGCTTCAGGCTGCGGCGCGAGGCGGGGAGCTTCGACTGCGAGGGGTGGTTCCGCTCCGGCCGGGGCTCCGGCCACTGCGACTTCGCTCCCGACGGCGGCTTCGCGGCGCAGCTCGACCGCCGCGGCGCCGGCCGCCCCACGGGGTGGCAGCAGTTCTCGCTGGCGCTCCACGACGTGGGGCTGGCCTACCTGGACGAGCTCGCCTCGCAGCGCTACGCCCGCCCCACGGTGGCGGAGCTGGTGCGCGCCGGAGAGCACGGCGCCGGGCTGGAGTTCCTGCGGGGGATGGGGGCGGCGGGGTACCGGGTGGGGACGCTCCCCGAGCTGGTGCGGATGCGGGACCACGGCGTCACCCCGCGCTTCGTCCGGGAGCTGGACGAGGCGGGGATCCGCGGCCTCTCCGCGCCCGAGCTGGTGCGCCTGCGCGACCACGGCGTGAGCCCCGCCTTCGTGCGCGAGATGGCGGAGCTGGGCTACCGCGGGCTCCCCGCCGGGGAGCTGGTGCGGCTCCGCGACCACGGGGTCGGCGCGCGGTTCGTTCGGGAGATGCGGGAGCTGGGGTACGACCGCCTGGACACGCGGGAGCTGGTCCGGCTGCGCGACCACGGCGTCACCGCGGACTGGGTGCGGCGCGCCAACGCCCGCGCCGGGACCCGCCAGTCGGTCGGCGAGCTGGTGAAGCTGCGCATCCACGGCGCCCGGCGCTAGGGGGCGCCGCCCCCCGCCGCTCAGGGGAGCGGGAGAACGCGGTCGGGTCGGGGCGGGAGCGGCGCTACGGGCGCTTCCGCCGGCTGCGGGCCACGGCGAGCGCCTTCTCCACCCAGGGGCGGAGCTCGTCCGGGCTCTCCAGGAGCTCGCCCGGGAGCTCGTGGTACCGCATGGGCTTCGCGTCCTCGCCGAAGGGGCGGAAGGGGCCCTTGCCGGCGCGCTCGAAGTCGGCGCGGCTGGTGTCGTCGGTCTTGAGGTACAGCAGGTCGTCGTCGATCAGCGCGAAGAACAGCCCCTCGGAGTAGACGCCCACGGCCCCGAACATCGCCCGGGAGGTCACCGGCACCACCCGCCCGAGCTGCTCCAGCACGTACTCGCGGTACTCGCGGCTCACCGCCATCTCCCCCTCCTCGCTCAGATCCCCAGGTACCGCCGCGCCCGCTCGCGGTCCAGGACGTCGCCCCGGGCGTCCACGATCAGCGGGAGCCGGCGCCCCTCCACCCACACCGTGTCCCACGGGGCGTTGACGGCCACGCCGCCGTAGCTGGCCTGGCCGGGGTGGTACCGACTGCCGAGCACCCGCTCCACGGGGAGGACGCGCACGGGCCGTCCGAAGTAGCCGACGAGCCGCAGGTGCAGGGCGCCCCCGGCCTCGTCCACCGCCGCCCCCGCCACGTAGCACGCCCGGTACACCCACATCCCCACGGCGAAGCCCACGCCCACCGCGGCGATCCCCACGCCCCAGGCGAGCCGGACCGGGAGCGGCGCCAGCACGCCCCCGTCGCCGGGGCTCAGCCCGTACGTCCACGCCAGGTCGGCGCCCGCCCAGAGCGCCGCCGCCGCGCAGAGCAGCGAGAACCAGAGAAGCGCGCGGACGCGGGTGGCCTGGGGGCCTGCGTCGTAGATGGGGATCATGAGCTCGGGTCGGCCGGGGCGGGGACGACGGGCGTTCAAAGATGCATCCCGGAGACCCGGTCGGGTAGCCCGGGCCCCGCCCCGCCTCCCCGAAGTGCAAGCACGCTTGAGCGATAGACGACGGTGGGATACCTTTCGGCGCATCCCTTGTCATCCCCGCGCTCCCCGCCCTCTCCATGAGCGACTCCCGCCCGGCCGACCTGGAAGCGCGCTTGTCGCGCCTGGAAGCCGCGGTCGAAGAGCTGCGGCTCGCCGTCCGCCGCGTCGAGGCGGCGTCCGCCCCGGCCGCCGCCGCAGCGAAGCCGGGCGAACGGCCACCGCCGGCTGTCGTGCGCGGCGGGTCGGCCCCCGTGGCGCGGGCGGAGGTGTGGGCGCACCGGAGCGAGCAGTGGCTGGGCCGGGTGGGGCTGGGGCTCCTCTTCCTCGGCCTCGTCTACCTGTTCAACTACAGCATCGAGCAGGGCTGGATCACGCCGACGGTCCGGGTGGCGATCGGGCTGCTGATCGGAGGCGTGCTGCTCGCGTTCGGACTGCGGCTGCAGAGCACGCGGCGCAGCTACAGCCAGATCCTGCTGGCGGGGGCGCTGGCCGTGTTCTACGTCACCGGCTTCGCGGCGAGCCAGCTGTACCTCCTGGTGAGCTACGGGGCGGCGTTCGCGTACATGGCGGGGGTGATGGCGCTGGGGCTGGGCCTGGCGCGGCGGCAGGACCATCCATCGCTCGCCAGCCTGGGCGCACTGGGCGGCTTCGCCACCCCGCTCCTGCTTCACCGCGAGAGCGCCGCGGTGATGGAGCTCGCCGTCTACGGAGCGCTGGTGGTGGTGTGGACGGGCGCCCTCTACTGGCTGCGTGGCTGGCCCTCGCTGCTCTGGACGTACGCGGTCGGCGGAGTCGCCGCGCTCAGCGTCGCGGCCGGCCACGCCACGGGCGCGGAGCGCTGGGTCGTGCAGGGGTCGCTCCTCCTCACCTGGGCGCTCGGCGCCGGCCTCCCCTTCGCGCGCGGCATCCTGAGGGCCGACCGCCGCGGGCAGCGGTTCTGGGGGATCGTCCCCGTTTCCCTGCAGCTCCGGGTCCTGGGCGTGGGCATCACCTCGGCGGTCCTCTACCTCACGGGCGCCATGTGGGAGCTTCGCAGGGCGGAGAGCGGCGGACTCTTCCTCCTCGCGGCGCTCCTCTTCGCGGCCCTCGCCTGGGGCGGCACGCGCACCCCGAACCGCATCGCTCGCGCGGCGGGTCCTGTGGCGGCCACCCTCTTCGCTACCGGTACGTTTCTGGTGCTGGACGACGCCGCGCTGCGGACCGCGGTGCTCAGCGTGGAGGCGCTCCTCTTCGTGTACGCGGGGAGCCGGCGCCGCCTGGCCGGTGTGGAGTGGGTGGGGCACGGCCTCTTCGGCGTGCTCACCCTCTACCTGCTCGCGGACGGTCTCGCGCGGCAGCAGGTGGCCTTCGATGCGCTGGCTTTCGCACACCTCCTCCAGATCGTCCTGATGCTGGGGGCCACCCGCCTGCGCTCCGCCCCGCGCACCGGCCTCCTCCCGGCGCCGCCCCAGACTCCATGGATCTACCGCGTCGCCGCCCACGCCCTCTTCCTCCTCTGGCTCGCCACGGAGATCGGCCCGCTCTCCAGCGGCTCGGGGTGGGTGACGCTCGCCTGGGGCCTCTACGGCGCCGTCCTCCTCCTCGTCGCCCTCCGCTTCCGCGACAGTGCCGCGATGCTCGGCCTCCAGCTCATCGCGTTCTCCACGCTCGCCCTCGCCGTGGGAAAGCTGGCGCTCGTGGACCTCGGCCGCGTCCACATGCTGTGGCGCATCCTCCTGTTCATGGGATTCGGCGCCGGCTTCCTCGGCCTCAGCTCGCTCTTCAAGCCACGCGACGCGCCCGCTCGCAGGTTCTGAGGCCGGACGGTCTCATGCGAGAACGTTCGACGCGTGTTGTCCCGAGCAGGGAATCTTCCAGGTAGCACGCTCGGTGGAGTTGCGAACAAAGCGCTGGGCCACAAAAGTTCGGAAGTGTGTACTTGACGAAACCCCTCTCCGGGGGTGTGAAGCTCGTTAAGGCGTAACAGGTAGGACACAGGGCCGGCCCTTCACTGGACAGGTGCAGGGCCGGCGCGTCTACGGGCGTTGTGCGTCCTGAGCTATCACGGATCGCACACACAGTCCAGGTGGCCCGAAACCGGGTCACGGATACAGAGCCCCCCGCATTGGGCGTAGCACTCCATAGGACTGCAGGACAGGTGAGAGGAAGGCGCGGTCGCTGGTCCGGCGAACGCCTGAGTGACCCCGAAGCCGAGGGAGCCCACGAACGCGACGCCGAGGAGCCCCCGGCGCAGGTAGGAAAGCGAACGGCTCATAACGTCCTCCGCGTGTGAGGCTGGCCCGCAGGATTGCGGACATTAGTTGCGGAGAGCACAATAAGCGACAATCCAGAGAGGAGCAACGGTCTTGTTGAGGCGGGCAGGCACACAGAACGGGGCGCCCCGCCGGAATCACGCGATTCCGGCGGGGCTGTCAGAGCCCTACTGTTTGGGGCCGCGTCTCCCCAGAGCGGCAACGATAGCAAGCGCCAACGTCGCCTGAACCGCTCCGGGATTGTCGGAGCAGGCCGAGTCTCGCCGCCACTGGCTGGAGCGTTGCAGCGGATGTCAGGCTTGAGTACAGCACGCGTGCAGGCAGCGGTGCAGCCTGGCGCTGCTGACTTGCTGTTCGGCGGCGTAAGTTCGGCTCCTCCGCCGAACAAGCCGATGCAGCCAACGTGCGGCCGGCCATCTGAGCACTTCATCCATTATTCAACCGCACGCGCTTGAGCTTCGAAGCGTTAGGCGCGTGTGCAGCCTCGGATGCGGGAGCGTTGTCCCGTGCCGAGTGTTAGATTGCGGCGTGCACCCGAACAAGAGAGTGGACCCATGGGCCTGCCCCTGAAGCAACTGGAAGCCGAAGCCCTGGAGCTATCGGCGCAGGAGCGCGCGCAACTGGCTCACCGTCTCCTTGTCAGCCTGGACGAGGACACGGACGACGATCCGGCCGCAGTCGAGCGTGCGTGGGCGGAGGAAATCCACCGCCGCGTTGCAGAGGTGGAGGCGGGCACAGCCGAGCTGATCTCGGCAGAGCAGGTCTTTGCGGAGCTGCGGTCTCGGTCCCAGCGGTGAATCTCCAGAGCGTTCGCTTTCACGGCGCCGCCCGCCGAGAACTCCGTAAAGCGGTAGACCGATACGATGAGCAGGTTCCCGGCCTGGGAGACGAGTTCGCGGCTGAGATCGAACTGATCGCCGCCCATGCCGAGTCGGGCACGCCACACCTCGCTGGCACGCGCCGCTTGCAGGTCCGGCGCTTTCCATACGCACCCATCTACACCGCGCGCAACGAGCAACTCGTCGTTCTCGCTGTCGCCCATCATCGTCGTCGGCCCGAGTACTGGCTCCGGCGCCCCTGAGGCGGGGGTCACGCGACGCGGCATCGCCCCGCCGCCGGGGGCGGACCCTCACTCCCCCCGGAGCAGCGCCTCCAGCCGGTCGATCAGCTCCGCCTGGGCGGCGTTGATCTTCTCGCGGGCGGCCGCGGGGTCGAACCAGGCGCAGCGGTCCACCTCCGGGAAGGTGAGCCAGCGGCCGGAGCCGCGCGGCCACTCGGTGCGCATGGTGTTGCTGACCACGCGCTCCGGGTCGGCGTCGCCCTCCCATGCCCAGGCGTGCACCGTCTTCCCGGCCTTCTGGCGGATGCTCCCCAGCGGGAGGAACGGGGGCACCGGCTCGATCCCCGTCTCCTCCCGGAACTCGCGCCGCGCGGCGGCCAGCGGGTCCTCCCCCTCCTCCACGATCCCCTTGGGCACCGTCCACGCCCCCGCGTCGCGCCCCTTCCAGAAGGGCCCGCCGGGGTGCGCCAGGAACAGCTCCAGCCCGCTCCCGCCGCGGCGGAAGAGGAGGAGCCCCGCGCTCACGTTCGGGTGGCGGGTCACGGCCGGGCCGCGCCCGGGGCGTCCGCCGGCCCGCCGCGCCGGCGCCCGCCCAGCAGGGCGGCGGCGGCCATGTGGCCGGTCACGTTGGTGGTGGTGCGGAACATGTCGGGGATGGTGTCCACCCCCAGCAGGATCCCGATCCCCTCCACGGGGAGCCCCACGGCCAGGAGGATGGGCGCCATGATGAGGATGGAGCCCCCCGGGATCCCCGGGACGCTGAAGGTGAGCAGGACCGAGGTCACCCCCACCGTCACCAGCTGCGCGGGCGACAGCTCCACGCCGTAGAGCCGGGCGATGAAGAGGACCCCCGCCGGGAGGGCGATGGCGCCGCCCAGCCGGAAGAGCGAGGCGGAGAGGGGGAGGAAGAAGGAGCCGACCTCGCGGGGGAGGCGCAGCGCGCGCGCGCCCTCGATCATGGCCGGGAGCGCGGCCAGCGACGAGCGCGCGGAGAAGGCCACCGCCTGCGCCGGGGCGCTGGCCCGCGCGAACTCGCCCATGCCGACGCGGCCGCCCAGCGCCGCCAGCGGGTAGAGCGCGGCGATCACCAGCGCGCACGCCGCCACCGTCAGCGCCACGTACGCCGCCACCGCCCCCGCCGCCGCGATCCCCAGCCGCGTCGCCAGGGGGAGCGCCAGCGCGAACACCCCCAGCGGCGCCAGCGCCAGGATCCAGTGCACCAGCACCAGCGTGGCCTCCGAGACCGCCTCGGCCACGCGCACCAGCAGCTCGCGCCGCTCCGGCGCCGCGCGCGTGGCCGCCGCGCCGAAGAGCAGCGTGGCCACGATCAGCGGGAGCATGGCCCCGTCCGCGGCGGCCCGCACCGGGTTGGAGGGGACCAGCCCCGTGAGCCACTCCGCGAAGCCGGGGACCGCGGCCTCCGGCGCCGCCGTCCCCGCCCGGAGCGCCGCCGCCGCCGCGGGGTCGATCCCCACGCGCCCCAGCAGCGGCGGGGCGATCGCCAGCGCCAGCACCGCCGCGCCGCAGAGGAGCACCAGGAAGAGGACCAGCGCCCGCGCGCCGATCCTCCCGATGCCGGCGCCGCCGGCCGCCACCCCCGCGAAGAGGAGCGACACCACCAGCGGCACCACCGTCATCTGGATGGCCCGCGTCCAGAGCGTCCCGATGGGCTCGATCCACAGGGCCGCCTCGCGGAGGGCGGGGCTCCCGGCGGCGGCGACCCACGCCCCGATCCCCAGCCCCGCCGCGAGGCCCACGAGCACTCGCGTCGTCAGTGACATGCGGGAATGCTAGGGACCGGGGACGCCGCGCGAAAGTGCGGCGCTACACCTCCATCCCGTCGGCGTAGCACCAGCGCCAGTCCTCCCCCGGCTCGAAGGACTGCACGATGGGGTGGTCGGTGGCGTGGTAGTGCTTCGTGGCGTGGCGGTTGGGCGACGAGTCGCAGCAGCCCACGTGGCCGCACGTCTGGCAGAGGCGCAGGTGCACCCACCAGGCCCCCGTCGCCAGGCACTCCTCGCATCCCCCGGGCGTCCGCGGCCGGACCTCCGGGTCGATGCGGTCCAGGTGCGTGCAGGTCTTCATCCCGTCCTCCAGTCGTGCGTCCCGTGATTCATCCCAGCGGCAGCCACACCCGGAAGCAGGTGTCCCCCGGCTCCGAGCGCACCTCCAGCTCGCCGCCGTGCTTCTCCTCCACGATGCGGCGGGCGATCTCCAGCCCCAGGCCGGTGCCCTTCCCCGGCTCCTTGGTGGTGAAGAACGGGTCCCAGATGCGCGGGAGCGCCTCCGCGGGGATCCCGGGGCCGGTGTCGGCGATCTCCACCCGGGCGCGGCCCCCCTCGGCGCCGGTGCGCACCGTCAGCGTGCCGGAGCCGGCCATGGCGTCGGCGGCGTTGTCCACCAGGTTGGTCCACACCTGGTTCAGGTCGCCCCCGTACGCGGGGACGCGGGGGAGGTCGCGCCGGTACTCGCGCCGCACCTCCAGCCCGCGCAGCTTGTGGCCCAGCAGCGTGAGCGTGCTCTCCAGCCCCTCGTGGAGGTCCACCTCCTGGCGCGGGGCCTGGTCCATGTAGGTGTAGCTCTTGACCGCCTTCACCAGCGTGGAGATGCGGCCGGTGCTCCCCTCCACCGCCCGCAGCAGCTCGCGGACGCGCAGCGTGGCCTCCAGCCACCCCAGCGTCTCCGGGAGCGCGCCGTCGGAGTCGGCGGCCAGCTCCTCCAGGCACGAGATGTCCACGCCGGTGTCCACCAGCGTGGGGGCCCACGCCCACCCCTCCGGCGCGCCGTGCGCCTCCAGCCACTCCGCCACCCGCTCCTCTTGGTCGCTGCGCGCCAGGGGGTCGGCGGCGGGGGGCGGCTCCAGGCCGCGCAGGTGCTCCTCCAGCGCCAGCACCCCGGCCGCGCCCAGCCGCTCGGCCAGGGTGGCGGTGCGCCGCTGCGCGTCGGAGAGCGCCTCGCCCAGCCCCTGCGCGGCGCGCCCCGCGGCGGAGGCGGGGTTGTTGAGCTCGTGCGCCAGCCCGGCGGAGAGCCGCCCCAGCGCCATCAGCTTCTCGCGCTGCTCGTCGCGGCGGGTGTTCTCGCGCACCCGGTCCGTCATCACCCCCACCAGGCGCGGCTCCAGCTCGGGCACGGCGCGCAGCATCTCCGGGAACGACGCGCGGGGGATGCGCACCACCCGGGTGGTCCCGGAGGCGCGCACCTCCGCCACGAAGACCGTCATCCGGGAGAAGGGGAGCACCCCCGAGATCTCCCCCGCCGCGGCCCGGAAGACCACCTCGGCGCCCGTCTCCGGGCGGCGGGCCTGCAGCTCCCCCTCCAGGACGAGCACCATGGTCTCGGCCGGGGCGCCGCGGACCATGACGACCTCGCCGTGGTCGTACTCCAGCCACTCGCCGTGCGCCGCCAGCCAGGCCAGGTCCCCGTCCGGGAGGTCGGCCAGGAGGGCGACGCCCCGCAGCAGCGCCGGGTCCGCCGGGAGGGGCCTCACAGCCGGGCCAGGTACTGGTGGACCAGGGAGACCGCGATGGCCCCCTCGCCCACGCCCGACGCCACCCGCTTCACCGAGCCGGAGCGCACGTCCCCCGCAGCGAAGACCCCGGGGACGCTGGCCTCCAGCAGGTAGGGGTCGCGGTCCGCGCTCCAGCCGCGGGGGCGCCTCCCCTCGCGCAGCAGCTCGGGCCCGGTGGGGACGAAGCCGCGGGCGTCGCGCAGCACCGTCCCCTCCAGCCAGTCGGTGCGGGGCGCCGCGCCGATGAAGATGAAGAGCGCCGACGCCGGGACCGTCTCCCGCTCCCCCGTGTCGGAGTGGAAGAGGGTGAGCGCCTCCAGGTGGTCGGCCCCGTGCGCCTCCTCCACCCGGGTGAAGGGGACCACGCGGATGGTGGGGGTCTCCTCGATCTGGTCGATCAGGTAGCGCGACATGGACGCCCCCAGCCCCTCGCCGCGCACCAGGATGGCGACCTCGCTGGCGTAGCGCGAGAAGAACATCGCCGCCTGCCCCGCGGAGTTCCCCCCGCCGACCACGAACACCGCCAGGTCGCGGCAGCTCATGGCCTCCGTCATGGCCGCGCCGTAGTACACGCCCGCGCCGGTCAGCCGGTCGATCCCCGGCGCCTCCAGCCTGCGGTACGACACCCCGGAGGTGATGACCAGCGAGTGGCAGGACACCTCGCTCCCGTCGCGCATCCGCAGGTGGCGGTAGGGGCCGTCCACCCGCAGCCCGCACGCCTCCAGCGGGCTGAGGATCTCCACCCCGAACTTGCGCGCCTGCGCCACCGCCCGGCGTGCCAGGTCCGCCCCGGAGAGCCCCGCCGGGAAGCCCAGGTAGTTCTCGATGCGCGAGCTCTGGCCCGCCTGCCCCCCCGGCGCCTCGCGCTCGATGAGCAGCGTGCGCAGCCCCTCCGAGGCGCCGTACACCGCCGCCGCCAGCCCGGAGGGCCCCCCGCCCACGATGGCCAGGTCGTAGAAGGGGAGCTCCGGCTTCATCTGGAAGCCCACGCGCCCCGCCAGCTCCGGGATCTCCGGGTCCTGCAGCGGGGGCCCGTCCGGGAGGAGCACCACCGGCATGCGGGCGTCCTCCAGCCCGGTCTGCTCCAGCAGCGCGCACCCCTCGGGACCGGCCTCCACGTCCAGCCAGGTGTACGGCACCCCGTTGCGGGCCAGGAAGTCCTTGATCCCGTGCGCCCGCGGCGACCAGCGGTGCCCCACCACCCGCACGGCCTCCAGCGGCGGCGGGCGGTTGGCGCGCCAGTCGTCCAGCAGGTCCTCCAGCACCGGGTAGAGCTGCTCCTCGGGCGGGTCCCAGGGCTTGAGCAGGTAGTGGTGGACGTGCGTGGCGTTGATGGCGCGGATGGCCGCGTCGGTGTCCGCGTAGGCGGTGAGCAGCACCCGCTTCGCGTCGGGGAAGAGGGGGATGGCGCGCTCCAGCATCTCCACGCCGTTCATGCGGGGCATGCGCTGGTCCACCAGGAAGAGCGCCACCTCGTCGCCGCGCCGCTTCACCTGCCGCAGCGCCTCCAGCGCGCTCTCGCCGCCGTCGGCCCGGAGCACGCGGAACTCCCCGCCGAAGCGCCGGCGCAGGTCGCGCTCCACGGCCCGCAGCACGTCGGGGTCGTCGTCCACCGTCAGAAGCACCGGCTTGGGCATGCTGTTCACCTCGGGTAGGGTGCCGATCTCCAATGGTAGCAGGTGCGTCAATGGGCTGTGTAGTGGAACGACTCAGGGGTGGGCGTGCCCCTCGCTGGCGCTCGGGTCGGGCTGCGGCTCCGTAGGCCGGCAAACAACGCCGGCCAACGGAGGCGAGCCCCGCAAACTGCGCGGGTC
>DATABU010000870.1:0-1713 GCA_036259415.1 Longimicrobiaceae bacterium | reverse complement strand
GCGCGTCGAGCACCGCCCGCACCGGGAGCGAGGCGTCCAGCACCGCCGCGGCGCGGGACACCACCCGGGTCGCCAGGAGGGAGTGCCCCCCCAGGTCGAAGAAGTCGTCGTGCACCCCGACGCGCTCGACCCCGAGCACCTCCGCCCATACGGAGCAGAGGAGCGCCTCGGTCGCGTCGCGCGGCGGCGCGTACACGGCCGGGGCGGCGGCGTCCGGAGCAGGGAGCGCGCGGCGGTCGGTCTTGCCGCTGGGGGTCAGGGGGAACCGCTCCATCACCACCCAGGCGGAGGGCACCATGTACGCGGGGAGGCGCTCGCCGAGCCAGGCCCGCAGCTCCCCCGCCGGGAGCTCGGCGCCCTCCGCCGGGACCAGGTAGGCGACCAGCCGCTTCTCCCCCGGGGCGTCGTCGCGGGCGACCACGGCCGCCTCGCGCACGCCGGGGTGCCGAGCCAGCGCGGCCTCCACCTCGCCGGGCTCCACCCGGTGCCCGCGGAGCTTGACCTGCGCGTCCAGCCGCCCCAGGAACTCCAGCGCCCCGTCCGCCCGCACCCGGACGCGGTCGCCGGTCCGGTACAGGCGCGCGCCGGGGTCGGCGGAGAAGGGGTCGGGGACGAAGCGCTCCGCCGTCAGCTCCGGCCGTCCGTGGTAGCCGCGCGCCACGCCCTCGCCGCCGATCCACAGCTCCCCCGGGACGCCGGGCGCCGCCTGACCGCCCCAGGCGTCCAGCACGTGCGCCGTGGTCCGGGCGATGGGGAGGCCGATGGGGACCGGGCCCTCCCCGGGCTCCACCCGCTGCACCGTGGACCAGACGGTGGTCTCCGTGGGCCCGTACAGGTTCCACAGCTCGCCCACGCGCGGCAGGAGGCGGTCGGCCAGCTCCCGCGGGAGCGCCTCGCCGCCGCAGAGCGCACGGAGGCGAGGCGCGCCCGCCCACCCCGCGTCCAGCAGCATCCGCCAGGTCGCCGGGGTGGCCTGCATCACGGTGGCGCCGCTCGCCGCGAGCGCGTCGGCCAGCAGCGCGCCGTCGGAGGCGGTGTCGCGGTCGGCGAGCACCACCCGCGCGCCCGAGGTCAGCGGCCCGAACAGCTCCAGCCCGGCGATGTCGAAGGAGAGGGTGGTCACCGCCAGGAGCGTGTCCCCGGCGTGGAGCCCGGGACGCGCCCGCATGGAGTCCAGGAACTCGACCAGCGCCCGGTGCGGGACGACGACGCCCTTGGGGGTGCCCGTGGAGCCGGAGGTGTAGATCACGTACGCGGCGTCCGGCTCCACCGCCGGGGGCGCCGGCGGGTCCGCGCTCTCCCCGGCCGCGGCGGAGAGCTCCGCGTCAAGCACCACCCGCGCAGGGCCGGAGGCGGGGACCCGGTCCGCCGAGGCGGCGTCGGTCAGCAGCAGCGGGGCGCCCGAGTCGGCCAGCATCCAGGCCAGCCGCTCCGCAGGGTAGGCCGGGTCCAGCGGGAGGTAGAGGGCGCCCGCCTTCAGCACCCCCAGCAGGGCGGCCGCCAGCTCGGGCGAGCGCTCCATGCAGACGCCCACCGGGGTCTCCGGGCCGACGCCGCGGCCCCGGAGGTACCGCGCCAGCCGGTTCGAGGCGCGCTCCAGCTCGGCGTAGGTGAGCGTCCGGCCGCCCGCCGCCACCGCCGGGGCGTCGGGGGTCCGCGCGGCCTGGGCCGCGAACGCGCCGTGGACGGAGCGGGCCGCCCGCCCGGCGCCGG
>DATABU010000869.1:0-14447 GCA_036259415.1 Longimicrobiaceae bacterium | reverse complement strand
CACTCGATGTAGTAGCGGGTCCGCGTCGGGCGGGGGCGAACGGCTTGAGGGGCGGGTTCGGGCGTGCCCCTCGCTGGCGCTCGGGTCGGGCTGCTGCCCTACGGAGCCGCAGCCCGACCCGAGCGCCAGCGAGGGGCACGCCCGAACCCGCCCCTCAAGCCGTTCGCCCCCGCCCGACGCGGACCCGCTACTACATCGAGTGCCCCGGAATGGCTCCACAGACGACGGGAGCACCCGGGTTCCCCCCGGCCTCGTGGTAGACGATGATGTGCTGCCCGTTCATCACCGTGGCAAGCGGGACCGCGACCTGCTCCGTGGCGGTGCCGTCGCCGGTGGAGTTGGCGGTGATCTCCGGCAGCGGCGCCACCACCGAGCCCGGCGCGTCGCAGGTGCCCTGGTGCACGTGCCCCGCGTGCCGGGAGTTGGGCTGCATCCCGGTGAGCTGCACCGCGACCTGGGTCTGCGACGCGTTCTCCATCAGGTTGGCCTGGCCGCTGACGCCAGAGCTTCCGACCGGGCTCATCTGCACCGTCATGGGCGCGGCCGCTCCCGCGGCGGTGTCCATGGGCGCCGGAGGCGGGAACGTGGCGGCTGCCATCGTGTCGGCGGCGGCGCCGTCGGTGGGATCGTCCTCCTCCGCGTCGGTGTCGTTCATACCGCAGGCCGCCAGCGCCAGCGGCAGACAGGCGAGCAGCCAGAGCTTCGTTCCGTTCATGAGCACCTCCCTCCGGGGGTGACGGATCGCGAGGGGCGGCCGCCGGACGGCCGCGCCCCCGCCGGGCTACTACGCGCCGCCGAGCGAGGACTGGATCTGCTGCGCCCTCTGCAGGTGCTGCTCGACCGCCGGGCGGACCCGCTGCTGCACCATGGTCCGCATCTCGGGGTTCTGGATCGCGGGGATGAGCTGCTGGTCCAGCGCGTTCAGCGTGGCCTGGTGCGACTGGACCATCCACTGCATGTACGCCTGGTCGAACGCGGCGCCGCTCTGCCCCCCGAGCGCCTGCATGGCGCTGTCCGCCTGGGTGCGGAGCTGCTGGCTGAGCGGGCTGGGCTGGGGGGTGACGTTCAGCCGCTGCGCCAGCGCGCGGAGCGAGTCCTCCAGTATCCCGTGGTCGCGCACCATCATCTGCGCGTACTCCTGCACCTGGGCGTTCTGCGCCTGCTGCTGGGCCGTCTGGCTGGGGCGGATCTCCCCGGAGTCCGCCACGCTCAGCACGGCCGCGACCTGGGCGTCGGAGAGGGCGCCCGTCCCGGCTGCCGCCATGGTGTCCATCGGCGGCATGGTCGCCGCGGCCATCGTGTCGGCGGTCACCATCACCCCCGACTGGTCCCCGACCTCTTCCTGTGCGCCGCAGGCGGCCAGCGCCAGCGGCAGCATGGCGAGCCCCCAGAGCCTCGACGTCTTCATGGCCGTTCTCCTTGCTTCGAGGAACGCCCCGGGCGCTTCCGGCCCGGGGCGGCGCGGCGGTCCGCGGCCGCGGCCGGCGCTCCCGTTCAAGGTTCGTACCGCTGCTCAGCTACGCCCGTAGACGGGGACCGCCGCGCCGCTGACGGTGCGCGCCGCGTCGGAGGCCAGGAAGTGGATGACGCGGGCGATCTCCTCCGGGGCGGTCCAGGACGAGTGGTCGGCGTCCGGCATGGAGCGGCGGTTGGCCTCGGTGTCCACGGTGCCCGGGAGCACGACGTTGGCGCGGATCCCCTCGGCGCGGTACTCCTCGGCGAGCGCCTCCACCAGCGTCAGCAGCGCCGCCTTGGAGACCGCGTAGGCGCCGTGCCCGGCGCGCCCCTCCCGCGCGGCCCGCGAGGACACGAACACCAGCGACCCGCCCCCGCCGCGCAGCATCGCCGGGATCGCCGCCCGCGCCACCAGCCAAGCGGACTTCAGGTTCAGGTCCATCATCCGGTCCCAGAGCTCGGTGGGGGTGTCCGCCAGCTTCACTCCCCCGCTCCACCCCCCCACCAGGTGCGCCACCGCGTCCAGCCGGCCGCCCCACTCCAGCACCTGCTCCACGGCGGCGGCGGCCCCCCGCTCGGTGGTGAGGTCGAGCGCGCAGGGGAGGAGCCGCCCCTCGAACTCCTCCTGGAGCGGGGCCAGCACCTCGGGGTGGTCGGTCTTGTAGACGGGGACCGCCACCCGGGCGCCCCCCTCCAGGAAGGCGCGGGTCACCGCGCGTCCCAGGTTGCCGGCGCCGCCGGTGATGAGCGAGACCGTGTCCGTCATGGAAGCTCTCTGCACGTGGTTTCAGGATGGGAGCGCTGCGGGAGGAGACGGGGCGCGCCCGGTGGCGCGGGCCAGCTCGCGGAGGCGGCGGGCCAGCTCGCCGGTGAGCGCCCCCTCGCGGAAGCGCCACGCCCAGTTCCCGGCGCCGGTCCCGGGGGTGTTCATCCGCCCCTCGCTCCCCAGCGCCAGCACGTCCTGGAGCGGGACGACGGCAAGTTTCGCGCGCGACTCCATCACCAGGCGGATCATCCCCCACCCCGGGTCCTCGCCCGGGGCCAGCAGGCGCTCCACCCGTTCGCGCTCCTCGGCGCCCGCCCCGCGCAGCCACCCCAGCGCGGTGTCGTTGTCGTGAGTCCCGGTGTACGCCACCGAGCCCTCCGGGTAGTTGCCGGGGAGGTGGGGGCTCTCGGGGTCGTCCCCGCCGAAGGCAAACTGGAGCACGCGCATCCCGGGGAGCCCCAGGCGGTCGCGCAGCGCCTCCACCTCGGGGGTGATGAGCCCGAGGTCCTCGGCCACCAGCGGGAGCTGGCCCAGCTCGCGGCGCACGGCGTCGAATAGCTCGGTGCCCGGACCCGGGCGCCAGCGGCCGTGCAGCGCCGTCTCCTCGTCGCCCGGGATCTCCCAGTACGCCTCGAAGCCGCGGAAGTGGTCGATGCGGACCACGTCCACCAGCTCCAGGGTGCGGCGGAAGCGCTGCGTCCACCAGCGGAAGCCGTTCGCCCGCATCCGCTCCCAGCGGTAGAGCGGGTTCCCCCAGCGCTGCCCGGTGGCGCTGAAGTAGTCCGGCGGGACGCCGGAGACCACCAGGGGCCGCCCCTCCCCGTCCAGCTCGAACAGCTCCGGGTGCGCCCACACGTCGGCGCTGTCGTAGGCCACGAAGATGGGGACGTCGCCCACGATGCGGACGCCGCGCGCGTGCGCGTGCTCCCGCAGCGCCTTCCACTGCCGGTCGAAGACCCACTGCCGGAACTCGTTCAGCTCCACCTCGCCTTCCAGCCGGCGGCGGGCGCGGGCGAGCGCCTCCGGGTCGCGACGGCGCAGCCCGGGCTCCCAGTCGCTCCAGGCCGCGCAGCGGTACTCCTCCCGCAGCGCGCGGAACAGGGCGTAGTCCTCCAGCCACGAGGCGCCGCGGGCGCGGAACTCGTCGAACTCGGCGCGCAGGTGCAGCGCGGCCCCGCCGCGGAGCGCCATCCACGCCCGCCGCAGCAGCTCGTCCTTCCACGCGGCCACACGGGGGAAGTCCACCCGGTCGGCGGAGAGCTCCCCGCCGCCGATCTCCGCCGGGTCCAGGAGCCCGTCGGCGGCGAGCGCCTCGGGGCTGGCCAGCAGCGGGTTCCCGCCCATGGCCGACAGGCCGTCGTACGGCGAGCCGCCGGAGTTGGTCGGGACCAGCGGGAGGATCTGCCAGAGCCCCTGCCCCGCCTCCGCCAGCCAGTCCACGAAGCGGCGCGCGGGCTCGCCCAGGTCGCCGATCCCCCGCCCCGGGAGCGAGGTGGGGTGCAGCAGGACCCCGGAGCTGCGGGGGTATGTGGAGAGCGGTTCAGCCAACGACCGCCTCCTCCGGCCCGGGGAGCACGTACGCGACCTCCGCCGGCTCCAGCGACACCCGCGGGGCGGCCTCCTCCCCCTCCTCCGGCGCCGCGTCGCGGCAGACCCGGAAGAGGCGGTAGCCGGTCCAGACCGGCGAGCCGGTGGCGTGGTCGGCCAGGTCCACCTCCGCGGGGGCGTCCGCCGACCCGTTCACCAGGATCCACCCCCGGGCGCCGTCCGGCGCCTCGCCGGAGACGCGCCGCTCCAGCACCAGCGTGTCTCCCCCCAGGCCGCCGGGGGCGCGCAGGATCCCCTCGCCCTGGAGGAGCGGGTGGCGGAGCTTGAGCCGGTTGACGCGACCCACGAAGGGGCGCAGGTCCCAGTGGCGGCGCTCCCAGTCGGAGGGCATGCTCTCCACGACGTTGACCTGCTTGCGGAAGCCGAACTCGTACCCGGTGGTCATCATCACCCCGGCCGAGAACGCCGCGGCGAAGGCATAGCGCTGCCGCTGCACGGCCTCGTCGCCGCCGGTGTCGGCGGCCAGGCGGGTGGTGTCGTGCGACTCGGGGAACGCCACCGAGGGGGCGATGAGGCGCAGCTCCTCGTGCTGCTCCAGCGCCCACGGCTCCCGGAAGTCCCACCACTTGCTGGAGTTGAAGAAGTAGTCGAACCCCGCTTCCTTGAGCGCGACCACGTCCTCCATCGGGGCGCCCAGCGTCTCCGCGAAGAACTGGGCGTCGGGGCGCACGCTCCGCGCCTCCTCGATCAGACGCCGCCAGAGCGCGGCCGGCACCTTGTAGGCGGCGTCGCAGCGGAAGCCGTGGAACCCCAGCTCCAGCGACTCGCGCACCAGCGACGCCCAGTAGTCCCAGAGCCGCTCCCGGTCGGGGGAGTGCTCGTTGTCGATCTCGGCCAGGTCGCCCCAGACGGTCACCTTCCCCGGGTCGTCCGGGTCCACCACGTACGGACTCCGCACCTCCCCCTTCTCGTCGCGCAGGTACCAGTCCGGGTGCTCCTGCACCAGCGGCGAGTCCTTGGCGGTGTGGTTCACCACCAGGTCCATCATGGGCCGCACCCCCAGCTCCGCGATGCGGGAGACGGCGTCGCGCAGCGGCTCCAGGCTCGCCGGATCGGCGCCGGGGGGGACGAAGAGCGGGTTCAGCCGCCCGTAATCCTTCACCGCGTAGAGGCTGCCCGAGAAGCCCGGGTAGTGCCAGGGGTTCAGGTACAGCCAGTTGAACCCCATCGCCGCGGCGCGCTCGGCGTGCTCCGGCCAGCGGGTGGTGGGGCCCACCAGCCGCTGGAAGAGGTTGTAGACGAGGGGCGGGGTCACGCGCCACCTCCCAGCAGGTCGCGGATGCCGCGGATGGGCACCCAGATCCACGCCGGGCGGTTGCTCATCTCGTAGCCCAGCTCGTAGACGGCCTTGTCCAGCTCGAAGACGGTGAGCACCCGGCGGAGCGTCTCCGGGTCGTCGGGGAGGAAGCCCGCGCCCCCCGCGGCCTCCACGTACCCCTCCAGGAAGACGCCGCGGACCATGCCCCGCCAGGCGTCGGCCCACCCCTCCAGGGCGGCGCGCGTGCGCAGGTCGCCGGCGTCCTGCTCGGCCAGCGCCATGCGCACCGCGTAGTCGAAGGAGCGGAGCATCCCGGCGACGTCGCGCAGCGGCGACTGCTTGGCGCGGCGCTCCGCCAGCGGGCGGGCGGGCTCCCCCTCGAAGTCCATCACGAACCAGTCGCTCCCCGCGGCCCCGGGGTCGGAGGCGCGGAGCACCTGCCCCAGGTGGTAGTCGCCGTGGGTGCGGGTGCGGGTGAGCCCGCCCTCGTTGAGGAGCCGCAGGTCGTCGGCGCGGTGGCGCAGGTCGGCGCCCTCGCGGATGATGGCCGCCAGGTCGTTGTGCGTCCCCGCGGGGAACACGCCGGGGATGGACTCCAGCCGCCGCGCCACCTCGCCCAGCACCACGGCGGCGTCGCGCTGGTACGCCTCCACCCAGCCGCGCACGTCCTCCTCGGTGATGAGCTCCGGCGCGAAGTCCGGGTGCTCCGGCCCTGCCGAGGCGAGCGCGGCGTGCAGCTCGCCCGTCACCCGGCCCAGCGACCGCGCCGCGGCGTGGAAGTCGCCCATCATCCGCCGGGTGGCGTCGCGCCCCGCGGCGGTGGCCGGGTCCGCGGCGCTGCGGCTGGCCGCCGCGAAGTAGCGGTCCAGGGCCCGGCGGGTGTACGCCCAGGCGTCCCCGGCGTTGGGGACGAAGCGGAACACCCCGGCCACCGAGGCCGTTGCCACGCCGCCGCCGGTGTAGTCCAGCCACCCCGCCAGCTCGGGGACCCCGCGGAAGCCGGCCTGCTCCACCAGGAAGCGGGTCACCTCCAGGTCCGGGTTGACCCCCGCCTCCAGCTTGCGGAACAGCTTCATGATGAGCCGCTCGCCGAAGACGATGGAGGTGTTGCTCTGCTCCGCGCTCATCCGCTTCACCGGGGTGAGGCGCCCCGCGTCCTGCGTGAGCAGCTCGCCGCGGTGCCCGCGGAAGCGCCCCTCCGACGACGGGAGCGTCTCCTCCTCGCGCATCACCCGCAGCAGCGCCATCGCCGTGTAGCGGTCCACCAGCGCCTCGTACAGCCGCACCTCGCCGCTCTCCGTGGCGACGGCGGCGATGGGCTCGGCCGAGGCGCCGCGCTCCAGCGGCGGGCGCAGCGAGAGCGGGAGGAGGTAGACGTCCGGCTCGCCCTGAGCGAAGCGCACCTGCACCGCCGCCACCATCCAGCGCGGCCCGTGCTCCGGCGCCACGACGGCGTGGTCCTGGAGCTCCACGGCCACCACCTCGCGCCCCTTGCCCCTGAACCAGCGCTGCGAGGTCAGCCACTCGTAGGGCAGCGCGGCCACCAGCGCCGACACGCTCGCGCGGCTCTCCAGGACGCGCATGTCCTGCTCCGCCCACTCGTGCGCCAGCGTCGCGTCCAGCTCCGACCCCTCCTCGCCATCCGCGCGCGCGCGGATGGCGAACCAGAAGAAGCCGTACGGGCTCAGCGTGAGCGCGTAGGGGGTCTCGTCGATGGGGAGGAACTCGGTGTGGCCCAGCATCTCCACCGGGACGCACCCGGCGAAGCGGCTCAGGTCCAGCCGCACCGACTGCGCCGCGCCGGAGAGGTTGTTCACCACCAGGATGGTGTCCTGCTCGTGCTGCCGCAGGTAGGCCAGCACGTGCGGGTTCTCCGGCTGCAGGAACTCGATGCTCCCGCGCCCGAAGGCGTGGTGCTGCTTGCGGACCTGCACCA
Source organism: Longimicrobiaceae bacterium (assembly GCA_036259415.1). Lineage (GTDB taxonomy): Bacteria > Gemmatimonadota > Gemmatimonadetes > Longimicrobiales > Longimicrobiaceae > JAFAYN01. The sequence goes on along the minus strand of DATABU010000869.1, from coordinate 7,424 downwards.
GCCGCTTCATCCAGTTGAGCAGCGAGAAGGGCGACTTCTCCTGCGACTCCACGTTGATGGCCTGGTGCCCGTAGATGGAGTCGCTGATGACGGGCGCGTAGAGCCGCGCCGACTCCGCGCGCGAGAAGGAAGCGTTCCGGTCCGGCGTCCACTGCATGGGCGTGCGCACCCCGTCGCGGTCGCCCAGCCAGATGTTGTCGCCCATCCCCAGCTCGTCGCCGTAGTAGATGATCGGCGACCCCGGCATGGTGAAGAGGATGGAGTTCAGCAGCTCGATCTTGCGCCGGTCGTTCTCCATCAGCGGGGCCAGGCGGCGGCGGATCCCCAGGTTGATGCGCATGCGCGCGTCCGCCGCGTACTCGGCGTACATGTAGTCGCGCTCCTCGTCGGTCACCATCTCCAGGGTGAGCTCGTCGTGGTTGCGCAGGAACATGCACCACTGGCAGTCCTCGGGGATGGCCGGGGTGCGCTGGATGATCTCCACGATGGGCTTCCGGATCCCCTGCCGCACCGCCATGAAGATCCGCGGCATGAGCGGGAAGTGGAACGCCATGTGGAACTCGTCGCCGTCGCCGAAGTAGGGGCGCACGTCGTCGGGCCACTGGTTGGCCTCGGCCAGGAGGATGCGCCCGGGGTAGCGCGACTCGATGCGGACGCGGAACTCCTTGAGGATGTCGTGCGTCTCCGGGAGGTTCTCGCAGATGGTCCCCTCCCGCTCGATCAGGTACGGCACCGCGTCGGCGCGGAAGCCGTCCAGCCCGCGCTCCAGCCAGTACTCCATCACCCCGAACATGGCCTCCTTGACCTCGGGGTTGTCCCAGTTCAGGTCCGGCTGGTGGGCGAAGAAGCGGTGCCAGTAGTACTGCTGCGCCACCGGGTCCCAACTCCAGTTGCTGGGCTCGGTGTCGGTGAAGATGATGCGGGCGTCGCGGTAGGGCTCGTCGGTGTCGCTCCAGACGTACCAGGCGCGCTCCGGCGAGCCCCTGGGGGCCCGCCGCGCGCGCTGGAACCAGGGGTGGTCGCTGGAGGTGTGGTTCAGCACCAGGTCGGCGATGACCCGCAGGCCGCGGTCGTGCGCGGCGTCCAGGAAGCGCTGGAAGTCCTCCAGGTTCCCGTACTGGGGGTGGATCCCGTAGTAGTCGGCGATGTCGTACCCGTCGTCCTTGAGGGGCGAGGGGTAGAAGGGGAGGAGCCAGATGCAGTCCACCCCCAGGTCGCGGACGTAGTCCAGGCGCTCGATCAGCCCCCGGAAGTCGCCCACCCCGTCGGCATTGGAGTCCTGGAAGGCCTTGACGTGCAGCTCATAGAAGACGGCATCCTTGTACCACGACCGGTCGTCGCTCACCTGGCTGGCTCCTCGGGCTCGGTTCGGGTCCGGCGGGCGCCCGCTCCCCGCGGGCGCGCTCTGCTCGGCGAAGCGGCGACGCCCCGCAGAATTCGTTCCGGGCACGGGGCCCCGACCCGGCGATGCGAGCGTCGTCATGAAGCGGGAGACCGCCGCGACCGCGGCGCCATCCCACGCCTGCCGCGTCGCCGCACCGTGCGGGCTCGGCGGGAGACCCGCGCGAGGTGGGTCCCGGCTGCGAGTACCGCGCGGTGGACGTCGACGACGCCGGACACGCGGTGATCTCCTGCGGCGGCAGGACGGCCGCCAGCGGACCCTCCTGCGAGCCGGAGGTGTTGGGCCTCGCGGACGCGAAGGTCCGGAGCGTCGGATACCCGTGCGGCAACTGGATGTCGGCCCGGGACGGCGGCGTCGCCTGCGACGTGCAGGTCGAGGGGGACGCCCGGGAGGTCGGGGGTGTGACCGACCTGAACGACGCCGGGGGTGATCCTGGCGTACCGGAAGGACCCGTGGACGGGGCGGAAGGGCGCGCTGCTGCTGACGCCGCGGAGCTAGCGCCCCGCTCCCCGCGCTCAGAACTGCTCGTCGAACAGCTCCGCCCCCTCCTCGCGCACCTTCTTCCACCAGGGGCGTCGCCGCCACTCCTCCAGCCGGACCTCCTCCGCCCGCTCCAGGTCGCGCAGGAAGGCGCGCTCCACCTGCGCGCCGAAGCCGGCGTCCACGATCCCCAGCACGTTCTCCTGGTTCAGCTCGGTGGAGCGGATGTCCAGGTTGGAGGACCCCACCACCGACCAGACGCCGTCGACCACCAGCGACTTGGTGTGCAGCATGGTCCCCTGGTACTCCCAGATCCGCACCCCCGCCTCCAGAAGCTCCAGGTAGTGCGCCTGGCTGGCCCAGCGCACCGGCCTGGCGTCGGTGATGGGCCCGGGGACCAGCACCCGCACGTCCACCCCGGCCCGGGCGCGCTCCGCCAGCGCCCGGAGCAGCGCGTGGTCCGGGACGAAGTAGGCGTTGGTGACGTACAGCCGCTCGCGCGCAGCGGCGAAGGTCAGCCAGAAGACCTTGCGCAAAGGGAGCTGCTCGTCGCTGGGGGAGCTGGTCACCCCCACGTGCAGGGTTATGGACGCGGCGGCGGGGGCCACGACCGGGTCCGGCTCCGGCGGATAGAAGGCCGGCCCGGCGAGGATCTCCCCGGTGGTCACCGCCCAGGTCTGCGCGAACGCCGCCTGGAGCGAGAGGGCCAGCGGCCCCGTCACGCGCACCACGTCCTCGCGCCACTCGTCCGGGCCGCGCGCGTCGCCGAGCCACTTGTCGCCCACGGCGGCGCCCCCGGTGTACCCCACCTCCCCGTCGATCACGATGGCGCGCCGGTGGTTGCGCCGGTGGAAGCGGGTCAGCTCGCCGAAGCGCAGCGGGTGGAAGCGGGCCACCCTCCCCCCCGCCTCGCGCAGCTCCCGGAAGCCCTCCTCCGGGGCGTTCAGCGCCCCCACCCCGTCCAGCACCACCCGCACCTGCACACCCGCCCGCGCCCGCTCCGTGAGCACCCGAAGCGCCGAGTCGCTCACCTCGCCCGGCTCCCAGATGTAGACCATGAAGTCGATGCTGCGCCGCGCCGCGCGCAGGTCGCGCAGGATGGCGGGGAGGAACTCGTCGCCGTTGCTGAGCAGCTCCGCCGTCCCCCCGCGGCGCACCGGGGCGTTGGTGGCGCCGGAGAGCGCCGCCAGGAACGGGGGCGAGCCCACCGGCGGCCGCGCGGTGGCGAAGACGTGCTCGGCGCGCTGGCCGAAGGGCGAGAAGAGCGCCAGCAGCGCCCCGGCGGTAGCCAGCACGCCGATGACGAAGAAGAGCACGGCCCACCAGCGGTAGTGCCGCTTCTGCTCCACGTCCAGCTCGCGCCAGCGGGGGAGCCGCTTGGGACGCTCCGACGCGCGGGTCCGCCGCCGGCCGATGCGCACTCAGTACTGCTCCGCGAACAGCACGCAGAAGCGCTCCAGCACCCGCGGCCCTAGCCCGCGGCGGCGCCACTCCTCCGCGGTGATCTCCCGGGCGCGCTCAAGGTCCGCCAGGAAGGTGCGCTCCACCTGCTCCCCGAACTCCTCGTCCAGGATCCCGATCACGTTCTCCTGGTTCAGCTCCTTGGAGCGGATGTCCATGTTCGCCGAGCCCATCACCACCCACTTCCCGTCCACCACCAGCGACTTGGCGTGGATCATCGCCCCCTGGTACTCGTAGATGCGCACCCCCGCGTCCAGCAGCGGCTGGTAGTACGAGTGGCTCGCCAGGCGGATGGGCTTGGCGTCGGTGTGGTCGTCGGGGAGGAGGAGGCGGACGTCCACCCCGCTGCGGGCGCGGTCGGCCAGCACCTGGCGCGTCTCGTCGTCGGGGACGAAGTAGGGGCTGGTGACGTAGACCCGCTCGCGGGCGCAGCGGAAGGAGATGAAGAAGAACTTGCGCAGGGGGTGCGCCGCGTCCGAGGGCGAGGAGATCACGTTGACGTGGCGCGAGAGCCGCTCCCCCGCCGGCTCGGCCTCGTCCTCGGGGGGATAGAAGGCGGGGCCCAGCAGGATCTCGCCGCAGGCGCCGGCCCAGAGCTGGGTGAAGGCGGACTGCAGGTTGCTGGCGGCGCAGCCGCGCACCTCCATCATCATGTCGCGCCACTGCTCCTCGCCCCGGGCGTCGCCCAGCCACTTGTCGCCCACGGCGGCGCCGCCGGTGTACCCCACCTTCCCGTCCACCACCACGGCGCGCCGGTGGTTGCGCTTGTAGAAGCGGGTGAGCTTCCCCAGCCGGAAGGCCCCGAACCACGCCACCCGCCCCCCGGCCTCCTTCAGCCGGTCCAGGTCCGCGCGCGGGACGCGGATCCCGCCCATCCCGTCCAGCAGGAGCCGCACCTCCACGCCCTCCTTCGCCTTGCGGACCAGCACGTCGAAGAAGCGGTCGCTGACCTCGCCCGGCTCCCAGATGTAGACCATGAAGTTGATGGTCCGCTCGGCCTCGTCGAACGCCTTCAGCATGGCCGGGAAGATCTCCACGCCGTTGTTGAGCAGCCGCGCCGTCCCCCCCTTCTGCAGGGGCGCGTTCAGCGTCCCGGAGATCCCGACGAGGAAGTCGCCGCTGTCCACCGCCGGGGCCTGGTTCACCCAGATCTCCTTGGGGCGCCTGCCCAGCGAGAAGAACAGGGTGACGACCACGGAGACGACGGCCACCGCGCCGAGCGCGGCGAGGACGAGGAGCCACCAGGGGTGCTGCATGAGCTGCGACATGGCGCTCGGGGTTCTGGGTCCGCGTCAGCCGCCCGCGAGGGCGACCCGCGCCAGGAGCGGGTGGTGGTCGGAGCCGTAGACGGACGGCCCCCGGTCGCGCGGGTGCTCGTCGAGCCGGACGACCTCCACCGACGCGATCCGCCCCCCACCCGGGTGGTACAGCACGTGGTCCAGCAGCAGGCGCACGATCCCGTGGTGGGTGTGCTTCCAGTCCCAGCTCCGCCGCGCCGGGACGAGCCCCGCCCCCACCAGCGCCCGGTACGCGGGGTCGCGCTCGCCCAGGGGGGTGTTGAAGTCACCGGCGAGGACCACCCCGCCGGGGGCGTCGCGCCGCACGACCGCCTCCGCCAGCCGCTCGGCCTGGTGGGCGCGCGCCCCGCCCGGCCGGAGCCGGGGCGAGTCGCCGCCGAAGGGGCGGCGGTGCGTGTCCAGGTGGGCGCTCGCCAGGTCCAGCCCCAGAACGCCGGCGAGCTGCGCCGCCACCGCCACCCGCCGCTGCCGCACGTACAGCAGCGCGAAGGCGTGCGCCCGCCCCAGCCCCGCCGTGGCGAGCACCGCGTTGCCGCGGTCGCTGGGCGCAGCGCCGTTGCGCATGGAGGGGGCGTAGCGGAGGCTGAGCCCGTGCCGGCGCGCCGTCTCCACCACGTCCTCGGGGTGCGCGGGCGCCAAGTCGCCGCCGGTGTGTCCCGGCTCGGGGGCCACCGCGGGGACGGTGTCGTCGGCGCGGTACGCCTCCTGGAGGAGGAGCACCAGCGGGCGGGCCGGGTCCGTCCCCGCCCCGCCGTGGTGGCCCTCGCGCAGGCGCCCGAGCAGCCGGTCGAGCCGCGCCGCGCCCACCCTGACGTTCCAGCTCAGCAGGTCGAAGCCGCGGACCCCCGGGGGCGCGGGGGGCGCCAGATCCAGAGAGACCGGAGCGCCCACGTTGCGCCGCCAGCGCGCCAGGACGCGGTGCTCGGACTCGTCGGCCACCTCGAAGGTGGGGATCGGCGCGGGGAGCGGGGTCTCGGTGCGAATCGGCGCCTCCGGGTTCGCCCCCGCGCTTCTCAAGAAGCGGGCCGGGGCTCGCCCTCCCGCACCACCACCGTCTCGGTGACCTTGTCGTGCAGCGCCTGCCGGTTGCGGTCCCAGAGGATCTGGAAGAAGCCCAGCAGCCCGGTGAAGATGGAGGCCGCGTAGCCGCCGAAGCGCTCGAACGCCGCCCACCAGCCGATGGGCCGCCCGTCCAGCCGGACCACCCGGATCCCCAGCATCCGCTTCCCGGGCGTCTGCCCGCGCCAGAGCGCCAGGAACGCCGTGAAGTAGAGCCCCGTCCACCCGAAGCCGATCCCCATCTCGTCGGCCACCTTTCCCAGCCAGCCCAGGAGGCCGACGGTCTCGCGCTCCTCCTCCAGCTCGGCCTCCAGCCTGCGGTTGTCCCCGTTCAGGGCGGCGAGCTCGCGGCGGAGTGCCCCGAGGGTGTCCGCCGCCAGCACGCCCGTCACCCGCGGCCGGAGCGAGTCCGCCCCCGCGGTGTCGCCCTTCTCCAGAGCGGCGGCGTAGGCGCGGACCAGCGAGTCCGGGGCGGGCGGCGGCGCGACCGCGCCCCCCTCCCCCGCCAGCACGCGCCGCACCCCCGCCTTCACCTCGTCGCTCTCCGCCTCCTCCGCCACCTCCCGGAGCGCGTCCCGCACCTCGGCCTCGGGCGTGCCGGCCGCCCGCATGCGCGTGGCGAAGCCGCTCGCCAGGGTGAACGCCTCCTGCTCGCTCTCCGCTTCGCGCAGCGCGAGCAGGTCCGCCCCCGCCCGCAGCGCCGCCGCCCCCTCGCCGCCCACGGCCCGCGCCGCCAGCCGCATGGCCCGCGCCGCGTCCCGCGTGGAGCCCTCCGCCTCGTCCCGCCCGAACCCGTCCTGCACCCGGTCCCAGAGCGAGGTCGCCGCCGCGAAGAGCACCACCGCCCCCAGCACCCCGAACCCCACCCGCAGCGCCCTGGGGAGCACCCGCGTCCCCTGCCTCCGCGTCGCCACCCGGAAGAACACCCACGCCACCGCCAGCCCGAAGAGCACGGCGCCGCCGACGTTCACCAGGAACGCGACCACGAGGAGGTCCACGGCCATGGCCGCCGCCCGCCGCCTGGCGCTCGCCAGCGGCAGCCCCAGCAGGTGCGGCGCGACCGAGAAGGCGTCCGGGGTGACGATGCTGCGGGGATCGACGTGCTGCGAGGACATGGTTCTGCGGAGAGGAGGGAGACGTGCAGCGGGGAGCGGCTGCACCCGCAGTATGTGAACGGAAGGAGTGCGGGGCAACGGAGGGAGTGCTACAGCGGGCCTCGGTGGCTGGGGTCGTCGGCGGGGCGCTCCCTACGAAAACGCCAATCTCGCTTCGCTCCGACACAGGTCGTTTCCTCCGGGAGCACCCCACCTCCTCCCGGTCTGCTCCCCAGGAACAGCGTGCCCCCGGCAGGGCGCCCGCGTGAGGGATGCGAGCGCGAAGCGGCGAGACCCGACAGTAGTATCGTCGGGGCTCGCCTCCGTTGGGCAGCGTTGTCTGCTGCCCTACGGAGCCGCAGCCCGACCCGAGCGCCAGCGAGGGGCACGCCCCAACCCGCAGCCGAACGTAGATGCTGATCCTCTGCACGAACGACGACGGCTACCTGGCCCTGGGTCTGGAGGTGCTGGCGGACGCCGCCCGGACCCTGGGGACGGTGCGGATCGTCGCGCCCGACCGGGAGCAGAGCGCCACCAGCCACTCGCTCACCATGCACCACCCACTGCGCGCCCGCAGCATCCGCGAGGGGATGCACCACGTGGACGGCACCCCCACCGACTGCGTCGCCC
>DATABU010000868.1:0-9383 GCA_036259415.1 Longimicrobiaceae bacterium | reverse complement strand
GCTGCTGGGGAGCGCGGCGGGCGCGGGGTACGAGCGCCGCGGCGGGGCGGCGGAGCCGGGCGCGGGGCTCTTCGGGCGCCGGACCGGGGTCACCCCCCTCCCGCTCCGCAGCACCGCGGTCGCGGAGGCCCGGCTGGCCGGGGCGCTCGCCCCGGGGCTGGCCGCCGCCGCGGAGCCCCGACTGGCCGACGGCGGCCTGGAGCTCCCCCGCTGGGACGTGGTGGCGGGGTGGGGGCCGGTCGCGCTCTCCCTCGGCGAGCAGCCGGTGGGGTACGGTCCCGCGGCGGGGGGCGGGGTGGTCCTCTCCGGCGCCGCGGCGCTCCCGCGCCTGGAAGCGCAGACGTCGCGCCCGCTGGCGCTCCCCGGCTGGCTCCGCCTCCTGGGACCCGTCTCGGCGCACACCTTCGTGACGCGCCTGGACGAGCGGCGGCACCCGGGCGACCCCTATCTCTGGGGGATGCGGGTCGCCCTGCGCCCACACCCGCGGCTCACCGTGGGGATGAACCGCGCCTCCATCTTCGGCGGGGACAGCGTGTCGACCCGGGTCACCGCCGGGAGCGTGGGGCGCATGCTCCTGGGGATGCTCTCGGACGACTTCGAGAACCAGGTGGTCGCGGCGGAGTTCCGCTACCGGCTCCCCACGGAGGAGGTCCTCCCGCTCACCCTGTACCTGGAGTGGGGCGCCGACGACGGGGCGGGGGCGTGGTGGGACGTGCCGGGGCGGGTCCTGGGAGCGTACGTCCCCGCGGTGCCGGGAGCGGAGGCGCTCGCGCTGGGGGCGGAGTACACCTCGTTCGCGACGCTCTGCTGCGGCAACCCGGGGTGGTACACCCACGCCGCGCAGCCGGGAGGGTGGGCGGCGGAGGGCGCGCTGCTGGGCCATCCCTTGGGCGGCGAGGGGCGGGAGCTCCTGGTGTACTCCCACGCGGACCTCGCCGGAGCCCGCCTCCGCCTGGACGGGCGCGTCTTCCGCCGGGAGCGCGGGCGGGAGGGGTACGACGCCTTCCCCCGCGCCGGAAACCTCTTCGCCCCGGAGCGGGCGGGCCCCAGCACCGGCCTCCACGCCGGCGCCCTCTGGCGGGCCACGCGCCGCGCCGAGCTCCGCCTCGGCGCGTACCGAGAGGTCGGCGACGGGTGGCGGGCGCACGAGCTGGACCTGAACGCATCTCTGCTCTTCTGATGGCATATCCCGAGAACCGCCCCCGCCGCCTCCGGCGCACCGGGGAGCTGCGCTCCTTCGTGCGGGAGACGACCGTGTCCCCGTCCGACCTCGTCCTCCCCCTCTTCGTCGCGCCGGGCGAGCGGGTCCGCAACCCGGTGGGCTCCATGCCCGGGGTGGACCAGACCTCCGTGGACGAGCTGCTCCGCGACGCCGAGGCGGCGCTGCGGCTGGGGATCCCCGCGGTGCTGCTCTTCGGCATCCCGGAGCACAAGGACGAGGTCGGCTCCTCCGGCTGGGACGACGATGGGGTGGTCCAGCGGGCGGTCCGGGCGCTCAAGCGCGAGCTCCCCGAGCTGCTGGTGGTCACCGACGTCTGCCTGTGCGAGTACACCTCGCACGGGCACTGCGGGGTGCTGCGGGGCGAGGAGGTGGACAACGACGCCACCCTCCCGCTGCTCGCGCGCATGGCCGTCTCGCACGCCGCGGCCGGGGCCGACGTGGTGGCTCCGTCGGACATGATGGACGGGCGCGTGGGCGAGATCCGGCAGGCCCTGGATGGATCGGGTTTTGCAAACACCCCCGTCCTCGCGTACTCCGCCAAGTTCGCTTCCGCCTTCTACGGCCCCTTCCGGGACGCGGCGGAGAGCACGCCGCAGTTCGGCGACCGGCGCGGGTACCAGATGGACCCGGCGAACGCGCGGGAGGCGCTGCGCGAGGTGTGGGCCGACGTCGAGGAGGGCGCCGACATGGTGATGGTCAAGCCGGCGCTGGCGTACCTCGACGTGATCCACCGGGTGCGGACCGAGACGGAGCTTCCCGTGGTCGCGTACCACGTCTCGGGGGAGTACGCCATGGTGCTCGCCGCCGCGGAGCGGGGATGGATCGACGGAGACCGGGCGATGCGCGAAGTGCTGACCTCCATCCGCAGGGCGGGGGCGGACCGGATCATCACCTACTACGCCCGCCAGTTCGCCCGCGGGGCCGGCGGATGAAGGTGCTGGTGACCGGGGCGGGGGGGATGCTGGCGCAGGCGCTCGTCCCCCGGCTCCGCGAGCGTGGCCACGAGGCGGTCGCCTTGGACCGTGCCGCGCTGGACGTCACGGACGGGGCCGCCGTCCACGAGCGGGTCGCCGCCGAGCGGCCGGACGCCGTGGTGCAGTGCGCCGCGTACACGGCGGTGGACCGGGCGGAGGACGAGGAGGCGGAGGCGACGCGGGTGAACGGGACGGCGGCGCGGCTCGTGGCGCGGGCGTGTGACGGCGTGGGGGCGGTGTTCGTCTACCCGAGCACCGACTACGTTTTCGCGGGATCGGCGGCCTCGCCCTACCTCCCCGAAGACCCCACGGACCCCGTCAACGCCTACGGCCGGTCCAAGCTCGCGGGGGAGCGCGCGGCGCTGGAGGCGGCGCGGCCGCTGGTGGTGCGGACGAGCTGGCTGTACGGGGAGGGGGGGCCGCACTTCGTGGACACCATCCTCCGGCTGGCGCGCGAGCAGGGCTCGGTGCGCGTGGTGGACGACCAGTGGGGGAGGCCCACCTGGACGGGGACGCTGGCGGAAGCGATGGTCTCGTTGATGGAGCGGGGGGCGCAGGGTATCTTCCACGCCACCGGCGGCGGCGAGCCGGTGAGCTGGTTCGGCTTCGCCCGGGAGGTCGTCGCGCTGGGCGAGCCCGGCGCGGAGGTGGCGCCGGTGAGCTCCGCGGAGCTCCCGCGCCCCGCGAAGCGGCCGGCGTACTCGGTGCTGGACTGCTCGTCCACGGAGAGGCGGATCGGCGGAGAGCTTCCCCACTGGAGGGACTCACTGGTGCGGTACCTGGAGCGGAGCGCTGTCCGCGCATGACGCGATCTCTCACGGGGGCGAACGGATGAAGGTCGCGATCACGGCGGACTGGCTGAACACCTCCGGCGGGGGCGAGCGGGTGCTGATGCAGCTGCACCGCATGTTCCCCGATGCCCCCGTTTACACCTCGGTGTGCGACCGCTCCGCGATCCCCGCCCCCATGCGGGAGTGGGACATCCGGACCTCGTTCCTGCAGCGGGTCCCGTTCGCGAAGCGGCGGCACCAGCCGTTCCTCCCGCTCATGCCGATGGCCTTCGAGCAGTTCGACATGAGCGGGTACGACCTGGTCCTCACCACCAACAGCGCCTGCGCCAAGGGGGTCATCACCCGCCCGGGGGCGCTGAACGTCTGCTACTGCTACACCCCCTGCCGCTACATCTGGGACCTCTACCACGACTACACGCGCGGGATGCGGGGGAAGGCGCTGGTGGCGCCGGTCGCGCACTGGCTGCGCCTGTGGGACCGGCTCTCGGCGGACCGGGTGGACCACTTCATCGGGATCTCGCACGAGGTCGCGTCGCGGATCCGGCGGCACTACCGGCGCGAGCCGGAGGTGATCTACCCCCCCGTGGACGTGGACCGGATCCGGCCCAACGGCCGGCCGGCGGAGGACTTCTACCTGGTGGTCTCGCGGCTGGTCCCGTACAAGCGCGTTGACCTGGCCGTCCAGGCGGCGACCCGCCTGCGCCGGCGCCTGCTGGTGGTGGGCGACGGCTCCGAACGGCGCAGGCTGGAGGGGCTCGCGGGCCCCTCCGTGGAGTTCCTGGGCCGGCGCGACGACGACGAGGTGGCCGACCTGCTCGCGCGCTGCCGCGCCTTACTCTTCCCGGGGTGGGAGGACTTCGGGATCGCGCCGGTGGAGGCGCAGGCCGCCGGCCGGCCGGTGATCGCCTACGGGCGCGGCGGCGCTGCGGAGACGGTGGTGGACGGCGCGACGGGGGTGCTCTTCGACGAGCAGACCGCGGAGGCGTTGGCCGCGGCGATGCTGCGGGCGGAGGAGGTCCACTTCGACCCGGCGGTCTGCCGGCGCAACGCGGAGCGCTTCGGCGCGGACGTGTTCCGCGAGCAGCTCGGCGCCGCCATCGAGCGCCAGCTGCAGGCCGCGCGGGCCGCCCGCCCGGCGCTCCCGGCGCGGGTGGAGACGGGGTACCTGGAGTCGGCCTGACCCGGAGGAGGATCACGGAATGCACGAGGTTCCATCTACATGAACGGTCGGGTGATCCCCGGGGCCGCCCTAGAGGAGGTCCGCCCTCTTTCGCAGACCGACGTGCGGCAGGCGGTGGACGCCGCCATCCGCCGCGGCTGGCTGGAGATGGTCCGGCGCGGCCTCCGCGTCCTGGTGCTCATGCTCACCGACATCGCCGCGGCGCTCGGAGCCGCCTCGGCGATGCTCGCCATGCGCCCCGACACCTGGCCGGACGCCTTCGGGAGCATGGCGGCGAGCTGGAGCACCTTCGTCACCGCGGTCTGCATCCAGCCGCTCGCCCTCAGCGTGACCGGGGCCTACCGCTCGGGCGAGAGCCGGGTCAGCTTCCTGCGCGTCCTCCTGGGGCTCCTGATGGGCGTCTCCGTCACCGGAATGCAGGCGTTCCTGGCCGGGGGGATGGGCGCGTCGCTCCACGCGGAGGCGTTCGGGCTCCTCGCCTACGTCCTCTGGGCCTCGCTCGCCATCTTCGCGGTCCGCATGGTGATCGACCGCGGGGTGAGCTTCGCCTACTCGGTGGGCATCGGGCGGCGGCGGGCGCTGGTGGTTGGCTCCGGCGACGAGATGCAGGGCGTGGCCGCGATGCTCCGCGACCGCAACAGCGCGGACCTGCGCCTGATGGGACGGCTCTCCCCCACGCACGAGCGCGAGCCGGGGGCCATCCACACCATCGCAGAGGTGGACCTGGCGCTGGAGGCGACGGACGCGCAGGAGGTGATCGTGGCCTCCGCGAAGCTGTCCTTCGAGGCGCTGGAGACGCTGATCCACAGGTGCATCGAGCGGGGGGTGGTCGTCTCCCTCGCGCCGAAGACGCTGCACCTCATGGGGATGCAGTTCGAGTCGCGGCAGGTGCGCGGGGGAACGCTCCTCCGCCTCCGCCCCGTCGGCCTGGGCTTCCCCCAGCTGGCGATGAAGCGCGCCATCGACCTCACGCTCAGCGTGGTCGGCCTGCTGCTGACCTGGCCCGTTTTCCTGCTGATCGCCATCGCCATCAAGCTGGACACCCGGGGGCCGGTGCTCTTCAAGCAGGTCCGCGCGGGGCTGGGCGGCCGGCCCTTCTGGATGTACAAGTTCCGCACGATGGTGACGGACGCGGACGCCCTGAAGGAGCAGCTGCACCACCTCAACGAGTCGGGCGACCCCCGGCTCTTCAAGATCCGCAACGACCCGCGCGTCACGCGCGTGGGGCGTCTCCTCCGCAAGACCTCGCTGGACGAGCTGCCGCAGCTCTTCAACGTGCTGGGCGGGGACATGAGCCTGATCGGGCCGCGCCCCTTCTTCCCGGAAGACCTGCACCAGTACTCGGACCACCACTTCGAGCGGCTGGCCGTGCTCCCGGGGATCACCGGCCTCTGGCAGGTGCGGGGGCGGAGCCAGGTGGTGGACTTCGAGGAGGTGGTCCGCTTCGACCGCGAGTACATCGACGGGTGGTCCGTGTGGCTCGACCTCAAGATCCTCCTGCTCACCCTCCCCGCGGTGATGCGCCGGACGGGGGCCTTCTGAGCGACGGGCTGGCGGTTCCGCTGACGGACGAGGCGCGCGCGGCGGTCACCTTCCAGGACTACGGACGCGCCGCCGCCGTCGAGGGGGTGTCCGTCCGACCGCTGCGCAAGCACCGCGCGGAGAACGGCTGGTTCGCCGAGGTCCTCCGCCTCTCGGGAGGGGCGGTGGAGGGGGCCGGGGACGACGACGCGCCCACGCTCCTCCGGCAGCTCTCCGCGTCGGGCGCCGCGCCGGGGCGGATCAACGCCTTCCACGTCCACCCGCGGCGCGGCCAGAACGAGCTCTGGACGGTGCTCCAGGGGCAGCTCCTGGTCTGGCTCGTGGACTGCCGCGCCGGGTCGGCGACGGCGGGGGTCCGCCAGCGAGTGGTCCTGAGCGGCGAGGAGCCCGCGCTGCTCCGCATCCCCGCCGGGGTGGCGCACGGGTACCGCGCCGGCCCCGAGGGTGCGCTGCTGGTCTACGCCATGGACCAGCAGTTCGACGCCGCCGACCCGGACGAGGGGCGGCTCCCCTGGGACCACTTCGGCGCCGGGCTGTGGGAGGAGGACAGGGGCTGAGTCCTCGTTCTGCTTGGGGCGGGATTGGACGGCGGGGTGGGCGTGCCCCTCGCAGGCGCTCGGGTCGGGCTGCGGCTCCGTAGGCCGGCAAACGACGCCGGCCAACGGAGGCGAGCCCCGACGATACCGCTGTCGGGTCTCGCCGCTTCGCGCTCGCATCCCTCACGCGGGCCACCTGCCGGGGGCTGGCGCGTGCGAGGCTCCATCCACACGCCGATTCGCTCCGCTCCGCCGCCCCGCCCGGGGTGACCTCCTCCTCCGTTCGCTCGTCAGTGGCCCGGATGCGCGGCGGCCCGCCGCCGCGCGTTGACCGGATCCGCGCAAAACGCTATCATTGTTACTTTTGGATCCGCCGAACGTCGCGCCCGCGGGGGCCGGCGTTCGGTCTGTGCTTTTTTGCTCCCGTGCGGCCTCCCCCCGGACCCACTGCGATGAACCACCCTCTGCGCACCGTGCTCCTCGTCCTGGCTACGGTCGCCGCGTCCGCGCCGGGCCTCCCCGCCCAGCAGGGAGCCGACACCTCCGCCGAGGCCGCCGCCCGGCGCGCCCGCGTGGCGACGCCCCGGCCCGGCGACCAGGTCGCGCTGAAGATCTGGAACGAGGAGGAGATGAGCGACACGTTCAACATCTCCGAGCGGGGCGAGGTGATCCTCCCGAAGCTCGGCCCGGTGTACGTGATCGACAAGCCGGTCGGCGCGCTCCAGGACTCGCTCCGCAAGGCGTACTCGGTGTACCTCCGCAACCCCTCCATCGACATCGTGGTGCTGCGCCGCATCGGCGTGCAGGGCGAGGTGCGGCTGCCCGGGATCTATCTGGCGGACCTGACGGTGGGGCTCCCCGAGATCATCGCGAGGGCCGGCGGCTACACGGACGCGGGGAACCCCCGCAACATCGTGATCGTCCGCGACGGGGAGAGGGTCCGCTACGGGGGGCGGAGCGACGAGGGGCTCGTGGTGTCGGAGCTCCAGTCGGGCGACCAGATCTTCGTCCGCCCGCGCAGCGCCTTCGCCCGCAACCCGATGGCTTGGATCGGCGGGGCGATGGGCCTGGTCGCGACCTTCAACGCGGTGGTCTGGCCGCTGGTCAAGGAAATCATCGGCAAGGACGAATAGGATGGAGAACCGTACCGACGTGGTGGACCTCCGCGAGATCGGAGCCGCGCTGCGGCGGGGGTGGGCCTGGATCGCCGGCGGCGCCCTCGTGGGCCTCCTCGCCGGGGCGGCCACCCTGGCCGTCCTGGACCGGCAGTACGAGGCGTCCGCCACCGTGCTCCTGCGGAACCAGGTGAGCGGGGGCTCGTCCGCGCTGGCGCTCTCGCGCCTCTCCGGGCTCATCGGGGGGCTGCCCGGCGGGGGCGGCTCGCTGGGCGCGTCGGAGGTGGAGACGGAGCAGGAGATCCTCACCAGCCGCGCCGTGATCGGCGCGGTGGTGGACTCGCTCGGGCTGCAGCTGCGGGTGACGGAGCCCTCCGCCACCCGTGCGGACGCCCTGTTCTCGTCGGTGCGGCTCGCCGCCTCGCTGGAGGACGGGAAGTACGCCTTCGAGCGCCGGGGCGGGGGCTTCGCGGTGGAGGGGAAGGGCGTCTCCGGGACCGCGGTGCCGGGCACGCCTTTCCGGGTCCCCGGCGGCGAGGTGGTGCTGCGCCGCTCCGGGCTCCCCGACCGCTTCGAGGTGCGGATCCGCGACCGGGAGGCGGCGATCACCGCCGTGGAGAAGGAGCTCGCCGCCGAGGTGACCGGGGGCGAAGTGGTGGAGCTCGCCTTCCGCGCGGAGGAGCCCGGGCTCGCGGCGGCCGTCCCCAACGCGATGATCGCGCAGTACCTGAAGCGGCGGAAGACGACCGACCGCGGCGTGAACCAGCACCGGTACGAGTTCCTGGAGGCGCACACCGACAGCGTGGAGCGGCAGCTCGCCTTCGCGGCCGCGGGGCTGCGCCGGCACCAGGAGACCAGCGGCGTGCTGGACCCGGAGCTCTCCGGCAAGACGGAGCTGGAGCGCGCGATGACCATCCAGGCCGAGCTGGAGACGGCGGAGATCGAAGAGCGCGCCCTGCGTCGCATCGTGGCGAGGGGCGGGGGGGAGAGCGGGTTCTCGCCGCGCGAGCTGGCCGCGTTCCCGACCTTCCTCAAGAACCCGGCGATCAACGACATCCTCTCGCAGCTCCTGAAGCTGGAGACGGACCGCATCGAGCTGCTGGAGAAGCGCACCGAGCGGGACCCGGAGGTGATGGCGCTGACCGCGGGCGTCGAGTACCTGGAGGGGCAGCTCGTCTCCCTCTCGCGCGACTACCTCGCCGGGCTGCAGAGCCAGGGGACGGAGCTGCGGCGCGAGCTGGGCGGCTACCGCGCCGCGCTGGACGCGCTCCCCGCGCGCGCCGAGGAGAGCCTGCGCCGGGAGCGCGAGGTCAGGCGGCTCTCGGAGACGCTCATCGCGCTGCAGACGCAGCTGGTGGAGGCGAAGCTCAACGCCATCAGCGAGGGCGGGGACGTGCGCCAGATCGACGTGGCCGCGCCGCCCCGGAAGCACTCCTTCCCCAGCACGCCGCTCAACCTGCTGGGCGGGTTGCTCGGCGGGCTGTTCTTCGGGACGGTCGCCGCCGTGGGCGCCTCGCGGCTGCGGGGAGACCTGCGCGAGCCCTGGGAGGTGGAGCTGGCCACGGGAGCGCCCGCCGTCGCGCAGGAGCCGGGGACCCCGCTCTGGCTGCCGGGAGTCGGCGGTGCGCGGGGGGCGGTGGTGGTCCCCGTCGGCCGCGACGCCGACGCGCTCGCCGCGGGGGAGCGGCTGGCGGAGACGGCCTCGCTCCGGGGGCGCGACGCGATGGTCGCCGACCTGCTCCAGCCGGTGAGCGTGACGCCGCCGCCGCGGATCGCCGCCGCGATGCCGGCGCGCGTCGGGGCGGGTCCGGCGGACGCGGCCCCGCTCCCCGCGGCCAACGGGAACGGGGCGTCCTCCGGCGGGGGCGCGCGCCAGATGCTGGACGACCTGGAGGCCCGCCACGACTTCGTCGCGGCGGTGCTCCCGGGGCTGGAGAGCCCGCAGACGGTGTCCGTCCTCGACGCGGAGCGGCCGGTGGTGCTGGTGGTCCGCGCGGGGCGGGTCCGCAGGGACGCCCTGCAG
>DATABU010000867.1:0-6938 GCA_036259415.1 Longimicrobiaceae bacterium | reverse complement strand
CCCCCCCCCCCCCCCCCCACGACCGGATCCGCAGGCGCCTACCCCGCGATCCCCCGCAGCGTGCGCGCGGCCAGCGCCCAGCCGGCGAGCGTGGCGCGCTCGTCCGCCCGGAGGTCCTCCAGCAGGTCGCGGTACGCCTGCACCTCGCGGGCGCGCCGGCGCGTGAACTCGTCAAGCGCGGCGTCCACCCCGTCGCCGGCGGCGCCGCCCCGCAGCGCGGACTGCACGATGCTGCGCTGCGCCCGCGCCACGTCGTCGGCCATGGCCGCGGCGTAGCGCTTCTCCCAGGCGCCGTCGCCCGCGGAGCGGAGCAGCGCCTGGCGCAGCTCCGCGGTGGCGAAGCGCTCCGAGACGTGGTAGTACGCCCGCGAGGTCTCCACCGGGTCGGCGCCCGCCTCCCGCGCGATGCGCAGCACGTCCAGGAGCTGCGGCAGGAAGCGGAGCGTCATGATGCGCTCGCCCAGCGACTGCTCCACCCCCAGGTCCTGCAGCTCGCCCAGCCGCTCCAGGAACAGCTTGCGGTCCTCCCCCGTCACCGTCCCGGCGAAGTCGCCGCGCAGCCGGTTCAGGCCCTCGCCCAGTGCCTCGCACACCTCCTCGGTGCTCGCGCCCGCGGGGGCGTTGGCGAGCACCCAGTGCGTGGTCGCCTCCAGCACCCGCGCCAGCCCCAGCACCCAGCGGTACACCACCGCGGTGGGGAAGCGCCCCTCCGCCGCCGCCAGGTCGGCGCGGATCTCCGCCGCGCCCGCGATGCGGCTGGCGATCAGCCACGCCCGCGCCACCCCGGCGATCTCGCTCCCCGTCTCCCGCGCGACGCGGTGCAGGAACGACGAGCCCATCAGGTTCGCCAGGTCGTTGACCAGCTCCGTGGCGACGATCTCACGGCGGAGCGGGTGGCCGCGGAGCCGCTCCAGCCCGGCGGCGCGCACCGCCTGGGGCGGGAAGTACCCCTCCAGGTAGGGCTCCACCGCCGGGTCGTCCAGGAGCTCCGAGGCCAGCAGGTTGGACTTGGCGTAGAGCTTGGCGTGCGCCAGCAGCACCGAGAGCGTCGGACGGGTGAGCCCCAGCCCGCTCTGCGCCTGCTCCAGCATGGTCTCGGTGCTGGGGAGCCCCTCCGCGGCGCGGTCCAGCCGGCGATCGCGCTCCAGCGCCAGCACCAGCGCCGCGAAGTCGTCCAGCGCCTCGCGGCTGCGCGCCTCGTCCAGCGACACCGCCAGCGACTGGCCCACGTTGTTGAGGAGCACCAGGCGCGAGACCTCGTCGGTCATCTCCTCCAGCAGGGCGTTGCGCCCGGCCTCGTCCAGACCGCCCTCGCGGACCACCCGGGTGAGGAGGATCTTGAGGTTGACCTCGTGGTCCGACATGTCCACGCCGGCCGAGTTGTCCAGCGCGTCGGTGTTGATGCGTCCGCCGCGGAGCGCGTACTGGATGCGCCCCCGCTGGGTGAAGCCCAGGTTGCCGCCCTCCCCCACCACCCGGCAGCGCAGCGCGTCCGCGTCCACCCGGACCGGGTCGTTGGTGGTGTCCCCCGCCTCGGCGTGGGTCTCGTCCGAGTGCTTGACGTAGGTGCCGATCCCGCCGTTCCAGAGCAGCTCCACCGGGGCGCGCAGCACCGCGCGCACCAGCCCCTCGCCGTCCAGGCTCTCGGTGTCGTCCGGGAGCCCCAGCGCGGCGCGCGCCTCGGGGGTGAGGCGCACCTCCTTGGAGGCGCGGGGGACGATCATCCCCCCGTGGGAGAGCAGGCCCCGGTCGTAGTCATCCCAGGAGGAGCGTCCCAGCCGGAAGATGCGCTCGCGCTCCGCGTAGCTCGCGGCCGGCTCGGGGTCCGGGTCCAGGAAGACGTGGCGGTGGTCGAAGGCGGCCACCAGGCGGATCTGCCGGGACAGGAGCATCCCGTTCCCGAACACGTCGCCGCTCATGTCGCCGATCCCGGCGACGGTGAAGGGCTCGGACTGGATGTCCTTGCCCATCTCCCGGAAGTGGCGCTTCACGCACTCCCAGGCGCCGCGCGCGGTGATCCCCTCCTTCTTGTGGTCGTAGCCCTGGCTCCCGCCGGAGGCGAAGGCGTCGCCCAGCCAGAAGGCGTACTCCGCGGCCACGGCGTTCGCCACGTCGGAGAGGTGCGCCGTCCCCTTGTCGGCTGCCACCACCAGGTAGGGGTCGTCTCCGTCGTAGCGGACCACCCCCGGCGGCGGCGACACCCGGCCCTCCACCAGGTTGTCGGTCAGGTCCAGCAGCCCGCGCATCAGGGTGCGGTACTGGTCCGCGGCCTCCTGCCCCATCTGGTCGCGGTCCGGGTAGCTCCGCTTGGTGATGAAGCCGCCCTTGGAGCCCGAGGGGACGATGGTCGCGTTCTTGACCACCTGCGTGGTCACCAGCCCCAGGACCTCGGTGCGGAAGTCGTCCGGGCGGTCCGACCAGCGGATCCCGCCGCGGGAGACCGGAGCGCCGCGGAGGTGGATCCCCTCCATGCGCGAGGAGTGCACGTACACCTCGTACAGGAGCCGCGACTTGCGCAGCTCTTCCACTTCCGCCGAGCACACCTTGATGGAGACGTACGGCACCCCGCCGCTCCGCCGGGTGGGGTCGGCGGCGCCGTGGCGGTAGTAGTTGGTGCGCACCGTCCCCGCCACCAGTCCCACCATGCGGCGCAGCGCCCGGTCGTCGGCCAGCGAGGCGACCCCCTCCAGGGCGCGCACCAGCTCCGCGCGCAGCGCGTCCTGCTCCGCCGGCGGGACGGGGGTGGCCGGGTCGAAGCGCGCCGCGAAGTAGCCGAAGAGGAGCCGCGCGATCTCCGGGTAGCGCGACAGGGCGCGCGCCGGCGCCAGCCGCGTGGGCACGGCCCCGATCTGCGCGGCGTAGTTGGCGTAGGTGCGCAGCACGTCCACCTCGCGCCAGCGCAGCCCCGCCTGCAGCGTGAGGGCGTTGAAGGGGTCCTCCGGCGCGTCCCCCGACCAGACCGCCAGCAGCATCTCCCCCAGGATGGGGAAGCGCTCCGCCTGCACCTGCTCGCCCTCGCTCTGCTGCACCACGAAGGAGTAGATCATGAAGCGGGGGAGCCCCGGGCCCGCCACCTCGAAGGTGTCGATCTCCACCACCCGGATCCCGGAGTCCTCCAGGATGGGCATGAAGTCGGAGAGCACCAGGCGGCGGTCGCGCAGGTAGAGCTTGAGGACCGTGGTGGGCCCCAGCTCGCCCGCGGGCGTCTCCGGCGGGTTCCGCAGCGCCACGGACACCTCGCGCTCCTCGCGGCGCATGCGCTCCAGCTGCAGCACGTCGTGCACGGCGGCGCCCGGCGAGTTGGCGGCGCGGTAGTCGGCGCTGAAGGCGGGGGCGTACAGGTCCGCCAGCTCCCCCGCGTCGCCCGCCCCGCCCAGCCCGTCGTGCAGGCGGTCCTCCCAGGAGCGGATGAGCTGCGCGACCTCGCGCTCCAGGTCGCGCGGGTCGGCGCTCTCCACGCTGCGCTCCGGCGAGGACACGTAGAAGTGCAGCCGCGCCTGGTCCGCCGCGCTCATGGCCAGGTAGTAGTGCACCACCGTCCCGCCCAGCCGCCGGGTGATGGCCTCCTGGATGTTGCGCCGCACCTCGCCGCTGTACTTGCCGCGCGGGAGGATCACCATCACGCTGGCGCCCTCGCGCAGGGTGTCCGGGCGGACGATGACCCGCACCTCGTCGGAGAAGAGCAGCGCCAGGATGGTCTGCACCTCCCCTTCCAGCTCCCGCACGGACGCCTGGAAGAGCTCCTCCTTGGGCATGGAGTTGAAGATGGTGATCATCTCCTTGTAGTCGTGCGACCCCGGGCGGGTGTCGGACGCGGAGAGGATCTGGCCCAGCTTCTGGCGGAGGATGGGGATGGACTCGGCGTGCTCGGCGTATGCCTTGGAGGTGAAGAGCCCCAGGAAGCGGTGCTCGCCCACCACCCGGCCGAAGGCGTCCAGCTTCTTCACCCCGATGTAGTCCATCCGCGCGCGGCGGTGCACGGTGGACTCGGACTCTGCCTTGTTGATGATGAGGATGGGCCCGGCCACCACGCGGCGGCGAAGGTCCTCCGGCAGCTCGGAGAGGGGGACGGGGGTGGAGTAGCGCGAGGGACGCCCCTCGCGCAGGATCCCCAGCCCGGAGCCCTCCTCCATCTGCACCGCGCGCTCCTCCTCCTCCCCGACGATGTCGTAGCCGCGGTAGCCCAGGAAGACGAAGTTGCCGTCCTTGAGCCAGCAGAGGAACTCCTTCACCTCCCGGAAATCGGTGGCGTGCTCGGGGAGCGCGCCCGCGTAGCCTTCCACCGCGGCCGCGACACGGTCGACCTCCTCCAGCATCTCGCTGAAGTCGGCGGTGGCCGCCACCACGTCGGTGAGCCGCCGCTCCACCTCCAGCAGCACCTCGGCGTGCTGCTCGTCCGGGAGCCGCTCCACCTCGCAGTGCACCAGCGCCTCCAGCTCCCCCTCGCCGGAGGGCCCGATCCACTCCACCTCGCCGGCGGCGTCGCGCCGCACCGTGAGCACGGGGTAGACGAAGTGGTGGATGGCGACGTCCTGCGAGTTGAGGTACTCGCGCAGGGTGTCCACGATGAAGGGGCGGTCCACCACGTGGGCGCGGATCACCGTGGCCTTGGCGCTCCACCCCTCGGCCTCGGGCTGGAGCACCTCCACGTTGACCTCGTCCGGGCGGGCGCGCAGCACGAAGCGGAAGGCGCCCATCGCCAGCCCGGCGAGGGCCTCGACGCTGCGCTCCTGCAGGACCGTCCGGGGGACCTTGGCGAAGAAGATGCGTGCGAAGGCGCAGAGGAGGGCGGTGTCCCCCACCCGCGTGCGCTCCAGATAGCTGCAGAGTTCGTCCACCGTCGCGGCGGAGGGCGCGTCCAGGGCTGTCGTGATGCTCATCAAACGGGCGAAAGTGAAGGTTGCCGTCCGTGCGCGGCCAATGTAACTCGCGGCCCCGGCTTTTGCACGCCCGATTGGCGAAACGGAGCCCCCGCCGCGGCTCCCCTCCACCCCCGCCCGAGGCCCCCGTGCGCCACCCCCGGCTCCCCTTCGCCACCGCCCTGTTCGCGGCCGCCGCCTGCGCCGGCGAGCCCCCGCCGCCCGCCGTGCCGCCCTGGTCGGCCGGGGAGGGCGCGCCGCTGGCCATCACCCGCGTGGCCGTGGTGGACGTGAACGCGGGGGACGCCGGGTCCGCCCTGCTCCGGGACCGCACGGTGCTGGTGCGCCACGGCCGCATTGCCGCGGTGGGGCCCGCGCGCGAGGTGCGAATTCCCCGCGACGCGCGCGTGGTGGACGGGCGGGGAAAGTTCCTGGTGCCGGGGCTCTGGGACGCGCACGCGCACGTCTCCCACGCGGGACCGGGCGCGCTCCCGGTGTACGCCGCGCACGGGGTCACGTCGGTGCGCGACCTGGGCGGGCGGCTCCCGGTCCTGCTGGCGTGGCGGCGGCAGGTGCGGGAGGGGACGCTGGCGGGGCCGGAGCTGTTCGTGGCCGGACCGGCGGTGGAGGGGGCGTACTGGCTGGACCCGGTGCTCGCCCTGTTCTCCTCGGACAGCGTGCTGCGCGCCTACCCCTTCCTGGAGCGGTCGCCGCGCCTGCGCGTCTCCTCCCCCGCCGGGGCGCTCGCCGCGGTGGACTCGCTCCGGCGCCTGGGCGTGGACCTGGTGAAGTTCCGCAACGTGCGCGGGGACGAGGCGCGCGCCCTGCTCTCCGAGGCCCGGCGGCTGGGGATCCCGGTGGCGGGGCACGCGCCGGGCGGCATGGGGCTGGGCGAGGCGGCGGACTCCGGGGTGCGCAGCATCGAGCACGTGGAGACGGCCATGCTCCGCCTGGGAGACGCGGGGCCGGCCGCCCGCCGCGCCGAGTTCGCCCGCATTGCCCGCGCGGGGACGGCGCTCACCCCCACCCTGCTCACCGACCGCGTCTACCGGCAGACGCCCGACAGCGTGGCGCGCGCGGCGATCGCGGACACGGCCGGACTGCTGAACCCGCGCCGGCGCCGGGTGTCGCGCGGGTTGCTGGAGAACTGGCGCTTCGGGCTGGAGACAAAGCGGCTGGAGGGGCCCAACGACTGGGCGGGGTCGCACCGCCGGCAGGTGGCGGACCTGCGCCTGGCGCACGAGGCGGGGGTGCCCATCCTGGTGGGCACGGACCTGGGGGTGGCGCTGGTGTACCCCGGCTCCGGGGTGCACGAGGAGATGCGGCTGCTGGTGGAGGAGGGCGGGCTCTCGCCCTTCGACGCGCTCCGCGGCGCCACCGTGCTCCCGGCGCGCAGCCTGGGGGTGCACGGGCGGGTCGGGGCGGTCTACCCGGGGCTGGAGGCGGACCTGGTGCTGCTGGACGCGGACCCGCTGCGGGACGTCGCCCACACGGAGCGGATCCGGGCGGTGGTGCTGGACGGGCGGCTGTTCACGCGCGCGGAGCTGGATGCGCTGCTGGAGGAGGGGGAGCGGATGGCGTGGGCGACGTTCGGGGCAGGGCGGTAGACCGACGGAGGCAACCTGTACGGACACGGCGCGTGCGTTGACATTTTATCCGGACACGGATACCTTTCTCTCGGAGGCTTTGCGGACGCTTCGGCGACGCATTGCCTTTTTTATTCCCGCCTACTCCGCCAGGGCTCGTCCTGCGCCTCCGACGCCGAAAAGGGGCCCCAATTCATAGCCACCTTCTACGCTGTAAGATCAACGTCAGGAGCCAGACCCCTGGTTGTTGCTACCTTCGATTGCCGTCATGTCAAGCATGAGGGACGTGCGGCGCAGCGGAGTGCCGAGCAACTCTGTGATGGGCGCAATAGCTTCTTCTGCGATTCGCAGGTGGGCAGATCTGTTAACCTGAATCCTGCAAAACAGATGTAGGGGGAATGCGAACACCGCCTGAACGTGATAGATTGCAAGGAGTTCCGGCCAAGGAAACCTTCCAACCTGTGACACCCAGGCGGTGCGAAACCAACGTATC
>DATABU010000866.1:0-2033 GCA_036259415.1 Longimicrobiaceae bacterium | reverse complement strand
ACCGGTGCGCCAGGCGGGCCACCGGTACTTCCGGGAGCTGGTGGGGGAGCGGTACGGGATCCGGTGGATCGAGCAGTACTGGCTGGCCGGGAAGCCGTTCGAGTGGGGGTGGGACCGCGCGCTCCTCGCCGACCTCTTCCCAGCGACGCGGGTGCTGAGCCCCGGCGAGCACCCCTTCGACGCCGGCTTCGTGATCCGGGACACCACGATGCTCATCGAGCCGGACGTCTACCTCGGCGCGCTCGTGGGCGACTTCCGGCGGGCCGGTGGGCGGATCGAGACGCGGGCGTTCGGGAGCGCCGGCGAGCTGGCGTCGCTCCCGGAGCCCCTGGTGTTCAACTGCACGGGGGCGGGCGCGAAGGCGCTCTTCGGGGACGGGGAGATGGTCCCCATCAAGGGGCAGCTGAGCGTCCTGCCGCCGCAGCCGGAGGTGGACTACGTGATGGCCCGCGACGACATCTACATGTTCCCGCGCCGCGACGGGATCGTGCTGGGCGGGACGTTCGAGCCGGGGGTGCTGGACCTGGAGCCGAACCCGCGCGAGGCGGAGCGGGTCCTGCGGGGGCATGCGGAGGTGTTCGGGAGCATGCGCGGCGCGGGCGGCGGGTCGGGGCGGCCGTGATCCGGGTCCGCGACGAGGGGCCGGAGGACGCCGGCGCCATCCGCCGGGTGCACGAGCTGGCCTTCGGCCGCCCGGACGAGGCCGCCCTCGTGGATGCTCTCCGGCGCGAGGAGGCCGGGCTCGTCTCGCTGGTGGCCGAGCTGGGCGGCGCCGTCGTAGGACACGTCGCGTTCAGCCCCGCCTCGGTCGAGGGAGCGGACGACCTGCGCGTGGCCGCCCTCGCGCCGATGGCCGTTCTCCCGGCGCACCAGCGCGGGGGGACCGGTTCCGCCCTGGTGCAGGCCGGGATTGAGCGCTGCCGCGAGCGCGCCTTCGCCGCCGTCTTCGTCCTCGGGCACCCCGCCTACTACCCGCGCTTCGGGTTCGCCGCCGCCGCCGCGCACGGGATCGCGTGCGAGTTCCCGGTGCCGGACGAGGCGTTCATGGCCCTGGAGCTGCTCCCCGGCGCGCTGGAGGGCCGCACCGGCGTCCTGCGCTACGCACGGGCCTTCCACGGCCTCTGAAGGGTGGCCAGGAGAATATTCTTGACACATCATCTAATGACATGTATGGTACAATCATGGCTCACGACGCAGACGCGCTCCGGCGCGAGATCCGGCAGACGCGGCCGTTCCTCTCCGAGGCCCAGGAGGCGGCCGTGGCCATCCTGCGCACGGCGGACGTGGTGCGGCACCGGATCGCCGCCACGGTGGAGCCGTACGGGGTGACGCTGCAGCAGTACAACGTGCTCCGCATCCTCCGGGGGGCGCACCCCGACCCGCTCGCCACGCTGGAGATCGGGGAGCGTCTCATCGAGCGGACGCCGGGGATGACCCGGCTGCTCGACAGGCTGGAGGAGAAGGGGCTCGTGCGGCGGGAGCGCTGCTCCGAGGACCGGCGCCAGGTCCTCTGCCGCGTGACGGAGGCCGGGCTCGGCCTCCTGGCCTCCATGGACGAGGAGGTCGACCGGGCGGACGCCGCCGCCGTCCGGCACCTCGCGCCGGAGGAGATGCGTTCCCTGCTGGCGCTCCTCCAGAAGGTGCGTCGCGGCGCCGGGAGTTGACGGTCTCTTCTTCGCCCATTTGGATGACCGATCATCTAACCACATGTCGTGCAACAGTGCAGTCCACCCCCTCCACGGGAGAGAAAGATGACGACCCAGGTGAACGCAGCTCCGCGCGCCGCCGGCACCCCGCGGGCGGCACGTCCGGGCGAGGAGAGATGGACCGTCCGCCTGCTGCGGACCGACCACGACCACGCGCAGACGCTCCTGCGCGTGGTCCTCGGCGCGGTGATGTTTCCGCACGGCGCGCAGCACCTGCCGGGCTGGTTCGGCGGGTACGGCTTCCGGGGCACGCTCGACTGGATGGTGTCCCTCGGCTTCCCGGCGCCGCTCGCCGCGCTGGCCATCGTGGTCGAGTTCTTCGCCCCC
>DATABU010000865.1:0-1552 GCA_036259415.1 Longimicrobiaceae bacterium | reverse complement strand
CCGCGGACGGCTCCACCCGGCGGTTCGAGGCGCGCGACGCGGTGGTGGTCGCCACCGGGGCCGGGCTGGCGGCGCTCCCCGGCTTCGAGCCGGACGGCGGGCGGATCGTCACCGCGCGCGAGGCGGTCTCGCTCGCCGAGGTGCCGCGCTCGCTGCTGGTGGTGGGCGGCGGGGTGATCGGGATGGAGCTGGGGATGATGTACCAGAGGCTGGGGACTCGCGTCGCCGTGGTGGAGGTCACGGACGCCCTGCTCCCCGGCGTCGACCCCGACCTGGTGCGCGTGGTGGAGCGCCGCTTCCGCGGGCGCGGCGGCGAGGTGCTGACGGGCGCCCGCGCCCTGGGCTGCGAGCCGGGCGCGGAGGGCGCCGCGGTGACGGTGGAGCACGGCGGCGCCACGCGGGTGCTGGAGGCGGAGCGGGTGCTGGTGTCCGTGGGCTTCCGGCCCAACGCGGGCGGGCTGGGGCTGGAGGAGGCCGGGGTGCGGCTGGACGCCCGCGGCCACGTGGAGACCGACGACCGCATGCGCACCTCCGTCCCCTGGATCTACGCCGTGGGCGACGTGGCCGGCGGGCCCTACCTGGCCCACAAGGCGTTCCGCGAGGCCGAGGTCGCCGCGGAGGTGATCGCCGGCCGGAACGTACGCCACGACGCGTACGCCCTCCCCGCCGCCGTCTTCACCGACCCCGAGATCGCGGTCGTCGGCCTCACCGAGGCGCAGGCCCGCGCCGGGGGACGCGAGGTGCGGGTGGGCCGCTTCCACTTCACCGCCTCCGGCCGCGCCATGTCGCTGGGCGAGACGGACGGCTTCGTGAAGGTGGTCGCGGACGGGGAGCGGCTGCTGGGGGTGGGGATCGTCGGCCCGGAGGCCAGCGAGCTGATCGGCGAGGCCGCCTTCGCGCTGGAGATGGTCGCCGCCGCGGAGGACGTCGCCCTCACCATCCACCCGCACCCCACGCTCTCCGAGGGGGTGATGGAGGCGTTCAAGCACGCCCTGGGCGAGGCGGTGCACGTCATGAACCGCCGCCCGGCTCGGCGTAGCGCCGCGCGGGTGGAGGCGGCGGCCTGATACCGGATCCGTCACGGCGGGTCTGGGCGTGCCCCTCGCTGGCGCTCGGGTCGGGCTGCGGCTCCGTAGGGCACGGTACGACTGTGCCCAACGGAGGCGAGCCCCGCGGAAACAGCCCCGCGGGTCTCGCCGCTTCGCGCTCGCATCCCTCACGCAGGCTTCCAGCCGGGGGCGGGCGGCGGGTGCTTGCCCCGGCCCTCCCCGCTCTGCCAACTTCTCCCCGGACCGTCCGCCCTCCCCTCCCCTCCGCTCCCCGCCGGCCGCCATGACCCGACGCCCTTCCAGCACGCCGGAGGAGACCCAGGCCCCGCTCCCCGCGGCGGAGGGGCGGCCGGCGCGGGTCTTCCTCACCGCGGAGTGGCGCTGGCTGGCGATGCTGAACTACGAGGCGGACCCCGCCGTGCTGGCGCCACTCGTCCCCCCGGGGACCGAGCCGGACGCGTGGCGGGGGACCACCTACCTCAGCATGGTGGGCTTCCTCTTCC
>DATABU010000864.1:0-9531 GCA_036259415.1 Longimicrobiaceae bacterium | reverse complement strand
CGTGGGGATCCTCTCCATCCCCGGCGTCCCGATCCTGATGGTGCGCTTCCTCACCCCGTTCAGCGGGATGTAGGACGTCGGGCCCCGGCGGCGACGCGCCCCCTCCGCTACACGCGCGGAGGGGGCGCTTCGCCGCCGGGGCCCGACGTCCTACATCCCGCTGAACGGGGTGAGGAAGCGCACCATCAGGATCGGGACGCCGGGGATGGAGAGGATCCCCACGATCCAGAGGACGATCTCCCAGTTGGAGTACTCGTCCTGCGGCGGGGCGTCCACGTCCTGGTGGAGGTCGATGTCGGCCATGGCTGTTTCGCTGGTGTCGCTTCGGCTCGGAAGTTCGCCCGCCGGTGGCGGGACCGACGCATATGATATCAGCCCCCCGGCGGCGTGTCCAGAAGCAGGGCCTCCAGCGGGGGCGCTGGCTCGGCGGCGTCGTAGAACCCCCTCCCCGCGTCGGCCAGGCGCCGGAGGAGCGGCGCCGGGGCGAAGCGCTCGCCGAAGCGGAGGGCGTGCTCCTCCATGACGGCCGCCACGGCGGCCGTCCCCAGCGCGTCCGCGTGGAAGAGCGGGCCGCCGCGCGGGGCGGGGAAGCCGGCGCCCAGCAGCATCGCCAGGTCCACCTCGCCCGGGGAGTCCACCACCCCCTCCTCCAGCGCCCGGGCCGCCTCGTTCACCATCGGCAGCACCATGCGGGAGCGCATCTCCTCCACCGGGAGCCCGCCCTCCCGCCCCTGCGCCGCCGCCCGGGCCGCGGCCGCCGCGGCCGGGGTGACGCGCGGCTCCCGCTCCCGGTCGTACCGGTAGAAGCCGGGCTCGCCGGAGCCGGCGGCGCGAGCCGCCTCCGCGACCGCGTCCAGGAGCGGAGGGGGACGCATCCGCTCCCCCAGCTCCTCCGCCAGGAGCCGGGAGAGCCGCGCCACCCGGGCGAGCCCCAGCTCGTCGATCAGCCGGAGCGGGCCCGGCGGCATCCCCCACCCGGCCATGGCGGCGTCCACCCGCTCGATCGCGGCGCCCTCCTCCAGCAGGCGCAGCGCCTCGTGGAGGCAGGGGAGGAGCAGGCGGTAGACCAGGAAGCCGGGCCGGTCGCGGACCACCAGCGGGACCCTGCCGAGCCGGCGCGCCAGGGCGGCGGCCGCGGCGGCGGCCACTTTCGAGGTCCGCTCCCCCCGCACCACCTCCACCAGCTCGCCCCAGGCCACCGGGGGGACGAAGTGCATCCCCACCAGCCGCTCCGGGTGCTCCAGCCCCGCCTGCAGCGCGGTGACCGTCGCCGCGGCGCCCGTGGCGGCGAGGATGCACCCCTCCCGCACGTGCTCCTCCGCCTCGCGCAGGGCGGCCCGCTTCCGCTCGGGGTCGGCGCGGGTCGCCTCCAGCACCACGTCCACGGTCCCGAAGCCGCCGTAGCCGAGCGTCCCCACCACCAGCGGCGCGCGCTCCTCCGCCTCGCGCCTGCCGAGCCGCCCCTGCCGCACTCCCTCGCGGAAGAGGGCGCGGAGGCGCTCCAGCCCGGCCACCAGCGCCGGGTGACGCGTCTCGCGCAGGCGCACCGGCACCCCCGCGGCCGCCAGGAGGTAGGCCACGCCCGTCCCCGTGCGCCCGGCGCCGAGCACCGCCGCGCGCTCCGGCCCCGGCGCCCCGGGCTCCTCCACGCCGCGGCGGGCCTCCCGGCGCAGCCGGAAGGCGTGGAGGAGCCCGCGCGCCTCGCCGCTGACCAGGAGCTCGCCCGCCGCTTCGGCCTCGCGCTCGAACGCCTGCTCCAGGGGGAGGGCGACGCCGTCGGCGACCGCCTCCAGCGCGCGGAGGGCGGCGGGGTGGCCCCCGCCCTCGCGGGCCAGCTCCCGCCGCACCCGGGCGAACACCACCCGCCGCCCCGGGGCCGTGTCCTCCACCAGACGGCGCGCCACCCCGCGGCGGGGGCCCGTCCGCAGGCGGCCGCGCCGGAGCCGCTCCAGGACGAAGCGGCGCAGCGCCGCCTCGAACCCCTCGGCCGGGAAGGCCGCGTCCGCCAGTCCCAGCCTCACCGCCCCGGCGGCGTCCACGGCGCGCCCGCCCACGACCATCTCCAGCGCCTCCCGCACCCCGACGAGCCGGGGGAGGCGCACCGTCCCCCCCAGCGCGGGGAGGAGGCCCAGCCGCACCTCCGGGAAGGCGAACCGTGTCGCGGGGTCGAGGGCGGCGAGCCGGTACGAGCAGGCGAGCGCCAGCTCCACGCCCGCGCCCAGGCAGGCGCCCTCCACCGCGGCGAAGGTGGGGACGGGGAGCTGCTCCAGCCGGCGGAGCACGGCCTGGCCGCGGCGGACCCGCGCCGTGCCCGCGGCGGCGTCCTCCACCCGGCGCAGCTCCTCCAGGTCCACCCCCGCCACGAACACCCCCGGCCGGGCGCTGCGGAGCACCAGCGCGCGCAGGCGCCCCTCCGCCGCCAGGCGCTCGGCGTCGGACAGGAGGGCGTCCAGGAGCTCCACGACCGCGGACGAGAGGAGGTTGACGCGGCCGGCCGGGCGGTCCATGACCAGGCGGGCGATCCCCTCCTCCTCCAGCTCCAGGCGGAGCGGCTCGCGCCCCGCGCTCCCGGTGTCCATGGGGGTGCGGCTCAGCCGCGGGCCAGGCCGCGGTAGAAGGTGGCGGCCACCTGCGGCGCGGTGGGGACCAGCGGGCGTGAGTGGTCGCCGAGGAGCCACTCCAGCTCGATCTCCTCGATGGCGCCGATGAGCATGCGGCGGGCGAGGGGGAGGTCCACGTCGCCGCGGACGGCGCCCTGCGCGCGGCCGCTCTCCAGCAGGTCGTCGATGGCGGACGCGTAGGCGCGGAGCACGTCGCGCACCGCGCCGCCGTAGAACTTGCTGGACTGCCGCGACTCCAGGAGGAGCACCGTGGCGAGCGCGGGCTGCGCCTCGATGCTCTCGAACTGCATGCGGATGAAGGTGGAGAGCCGCTCGGGGAAGGGGGCCTCGTCGCGGAGCACGTCGCGCACCGACTCGCAGAACTCGTTGACGCGCTCGCGGAAGGCGGTCAGCAGCAGGTCGTCCTTGCCGTCGAAGTACAGGTAGATGGTCCCCTCGGCGACGCCCGCCCCCGCGGCGATGTCGCTGATGCGCGCGGCGAAGTAGCCGTGCTCGGCGAACTCCCGCACGGCCGAGTCCAGGATCTCGCGGCGGCGCGCCTCCCGCTGCCCGGTGAGTGATGGCTCAGCCATGGCGGAACAATACGCCCCGGCCGCCGGAAGCGGCAAGGCCGGACCGCGGGGGCGGCCCGGCCTCGCCGGGGTGCTGCGGGGAGCGGCCCGGCTCAGAAGCCGGGCTGCACCGAGAACTGCCAGTGCCACCCCCGGTCGCGCTCGAAGCCGTTCACGTAGTCCACCTCCAGGATGATGTAGCCGAACAGGTTCAC
Source organism: Longimicrobiaceae bacterium (assembly GCA_036259415.1). Classification (GTDB taxonomy): domain Bacteria; phylum Gemmatimonadota; class Gemmatimonadetes; order Longimicrobiales; family Longimicrobiaceae; genus JAFAYN01. The sequence goes on along the minus strand of DATABU010000864.1, from coordinate 6,144 downwards.
CCGGCCGCCCACCCCGGCGCTGGTCACGATCCCGCGCTGCCCCATGTCGCTGAAGAAGCCGCGCTCGAGCACCACCTCCGAGTCCTGGTCCCACACGGTGCCGGCGTCGAAGAAGCCGTAGCCCTCGATGGGCGGCAGCCCGAACGACGAGCCGATCACCAGCTGCCGGATGAGCGGGAAGCGCAGCTCCGCGTTCACCACCGCCACCCGGCTGCCGAAGAGCCGCTGCGCCACGTCGCAGTCGTCCTGGTTCGACAGGCGTCCGTCCGTGCAGCGCCCGTAGGCGTCGTAGTAGCCGCGCATCAGGTACGGCTGGCCCAGGTAGATGTCCTGGAAGAGCTGGTTCCCATCCTCGTCGAACTCCGCGTTCCGGCCGTAGCGGCCGAAGTGCATCCCGCGCACCGCCAGGGTGAAGGGGCGGAGGAACAGGTACCTGCGGTAGTCGGCCAGCGCCTGCGTGTACTGCACGGACCCCATGGTGGGGGTGATCTCGAAGCGGTAGCGCTGGCCCGCGAACGGCGACGTGTAGCCCAGCAGCGAGTTGTCGTACACCAGCGCCGCGGAGCCCTCCGCCAGGTTGTACGCCGCCTCGAAGGCGTCGTCCTCGTACTCCCGGTACTCGGTGGGGCCGGTGACCTGGCCCGTCGTGGGGTCGAACGGGGCGCTCAGCTCCTGGACCTGCGCGTCCTGGGAGATGCGCCGGACCCCCGCCGCGAACTCCACCCGCTGCACCTGCGAGAAGGGGTACTGCGCGATCCCCTGCAGGCTGGTGTCGAAGTAGCGGAGCCGGATCAGCTGGTCCACCAGCCGGCCCTGGGCGTCGTCGTAGCCGCCGCGCCGCCACAGGCCCACGTAGGGGAGCCGCTGCACCGCCGTCCCGAAGTTCCAGCGGTGCTTGCGGTACAGGTAGACGGTGCTGAACCCGATCTCGTCCAGCTGCCCCTGCGCCTGCACCGCGCCGTAGAGCGTGTGGTAGCCGAGCACGTCGCTGAAGATCCCCGCGATCCCGCCGTACACGCCCCCCCGGGTGTAGGCGCTCCCCGTGGAGACCCCCACCTGCGGCTGCCCCAGGTAGTCCAGGGAGAGCCGGGGGTTGTAGTCGCGCGTCGTCCACTCGGCGTTCGGCGCGGGGAGGCCGGTGGTCTCGTCGTCCAGCAGCGCCAGCACCCGGTTGAAGGCGGGCTCCGTGGGCCGGGGGACCGGCGGGAGGAATGCGGCCAGGGGCGCTCCCGCGGCCTGCGGGACCGTGTCCGCGAAGGCGACCCCGGCCAGCTCCTGCGGCTCCGTGAGCGAGTAGATGTTGTAGCCGCCCCGCTCGAACGCGGAGAAGAGGAGCCGGTTGCCGGTGCGCGCCGTGGAGATCGCGGGGCTCAGGTCGGTGATCCCGCTCACTCCCGTGAACAGGTCGGTCACCCGGGTCAGCGCGCCCGTCGCGACGTCCACGCGGTAGATGTTGGAGATCCCGGCCCGGTTGGAGATGAAGAAGACCGAGCGGCCGTCGCTCGCCCAGGAGGGGTTGATGCTCTTGGCCCAGGTCCCGTCCCCCGCCGCGCCTCCCGCCTCCATCCCCGGGATGGGGCGGATCTCCGCGGTGGCCGCGTCCATCAGCGCGATGCGGTAGGAGCCGAACTCCAGCGTGCTCATGTCCGTGCCGGCGCCCCGCTCGGTCACGAAGGCGATGGTCCGCCCGTCCGGCGAGTACGCCGGCTGCATGTCGGCGTAGCGGTCGTCGGTGAGCTGCCGGGCGCGCCCGCTGGCCACGTCCAGCGCGTACAGGTCGGTGATCCCGCCCCGGGTGCCCGAGAACACGATGGTGGCCCCGTCCGGCGACCAGCTGGGGTTGGTGATCTCGCTGACGCCCGGGACGCTGTACTCGCGCACCCGCTGACCGCTGGGCACGGTGATGACCACCAGCACGTCATGCCCCTTCCGCAGCGCCGAGAAGGCGAAGCGGTCGCCCCCCGGCGCCCAGGTCCCCGCGGAGTTGATGTAGCGGAGGCTCCCGAAGTGCGGGTCGAAGGCGGTGCCGCGCTGCAGCCGCTTCACCACCTCGCCGGTCTCGGCGTCGGCCAGGTACAGCTCCACGTCAAGGAAGTCCAGCTCGGAGAGGAAGGCCACCCAGCGCCCGTCCGGCGACACCGAGGGGGCCAGGTTCACCTGCCCGCCCTCGCCACGCTGGGTGATGAGCGGCCGGGCGATCTCGCGCGCTTCCTTGCGCTCGGTGAGGAGCGGGAGGTAGGCGCGGCGGATGGAGGTGTGCCAGTCCTCGGAGATCTCCTCCAGCGAGGTGTTCAGGATGCGCTCGAACGCCTCCTCGTAGGGGACGCCCTGGCCCACCTGCTTCAGGATCTGCCCCACCACCGCGTCGCCCCAGCGGCCGCCGACGTAGGCCCAGAACGCCTGCCCCCAGCGGTAGGGGAAGAAGCGCGGGTTGTAGGTCATCTGCTCCACGGTGGGGATGTTCCCCGTGAGCGCGGCGTCGCGCACCCACATGGCCGTGTGCGGGTCGATGGGCCCGACCGACAGGTACTCCGCCATCCCCTCGGTGAACCAGAGCGGGACCGACAGGCGCCGCGCCGCCGCCTCCAGGCCGCCGGGGTTCCGGCCGAAGCCGGCGATGTCGTACTGGAAGGCGTGCACCATCTCGTGCCCGAGGACGTGGTCCGTCTCCTGGTACGAGCCGGCGAGCGGCATCACCACGCGCCGCTTGAACGCCTCCGTGAAGCCGCCCGTCCCCTCGCCGATCTCGCCCCCGGTGGTGACCGTCTGCTGGAAGTGCGGGTGGCTGGCGTAGAGCACCAGCGGCTGGCGGTCCTCGAAGCGGTGGTCGAGGATCCGCGAGAGCCGGGCGTACCAGCGCTCCGCCATGCGGGCGGCGTCGCGGGTGGCCACCTGCTCCTCGGGGTAGTAGTAGACGTCGAAGTTCTCCGTGCGGAGCACCTGGAAGTCGAAGGTCTCGTACTGGACCTTGTTCCTCCCGAAGTACTGCGCCTGCAGGGCCGCGTCGTGGAACCCGACCGCCGCCAGCGCGAGCAGGAGTGGTGTGCCCAGGCGAAGCGCCCGGAATGGTGAAGCGGTCATGGGTTTCCTCTGCCGTCTCGAGAAGGGTTCCGGGGAACGTCTCCGTGCCTCAACATCCTGCGCGCGGCCCGGGTGCGCCAGGGGGAGCGGGCGTGCCGGGGCGGACCCGGCATGCGGGGACGGCGGCGTCCTGCCGCCGCCGGCCGCCCGCGTGCGCGTGGAAAGCGGATGTACCACCCGCGGAAAACGCAAGGATCGCGCCCGGTGCGGGGGTGTTGTCCGCGTGGCGCACCGGGGTGGTCCGCGGCTTGCTCCGCTCCACCGGGCCCGAGAGTGTACCGGCGCGGGACAGCGCCGGAACCGAACCCTGCACGTGGAGACGCCGGTGGAGCAGACCGATCCGGCCCGAGGGTCGCCCGCGGAGCGCGAGGAGACGGCCCGGCGCGCCCTGGACGCGTACCGCGAGCGCCGCCGCCGGCGCCGCGCCGAGGACACCTACTTCGGCAGCTCCGACTGCCACCTCGCCAAGGCGGAGGCGGGGGTGGACGAGGGGGAGCTTTCCAGCCGCCGCATCGAGGTGCTCCAGGCGGCGGAGGCGGCCGGGATGCCGCCCGGGCTGGCCGGGATGCTCTACGACGTCGCGCGCGAGGAGGGGCTCGACCCCGTCCTAGGCTTCGAGCTGGTTCGCTGCGGGCTGGGCGTGTGCCCGCCCGACGGCGGGGTCTCCAACGCCCCCGAGCAGCCCACCCGCGACAAGTACCTCCCGGAGTGGCTCTCCGACGCCGTCCCCCCGGACGAGCTGCTGCGCGAGCGCATGCTCCGCCTCTCGTTCCGGCGCCTCCTGTCGCTGCTGGAGCGGTACGAGGAGGTGGACGACGCCTTCCGGGCCTTCGCCCTGGAGCCCGACGTGGGCTACCTGGGCTACTAGCGCGGCCGTCGCTGGCGCACGGGTCCCGCGGCGGCCACATTCAGGAGTGTACCGCACGTTCCGCGTAGAAGATCCACCCCGGGAGAGAGCCTTGTCAGAACGAGCCGCCGACGCAGTGGAAGAGAGCGCCGTGACCTTCGCGGAGCTGGGGTTGAGCGAGGAGGTGCTCGCCGCGCTCGACGCACTGGGCTACGAGGAGCCCACCCCCATCCAGACGGAGGCGATCCCGGTGCTCATGGAGGGCCGGGACGTGATCGGCCGGGCCGCCACGGGCACGGGGAAGACCGCGGCCTTCGCGCTCCCGCTGGTGGAGCGGGTGCAGCCCGGCGCGCGGGGGGTGCAGGGGCTGGTGCTGGCCCCCACGCGCGAGCTGGCGGTGCAGGTGGCGGAGGCGGTGCACCGCTACGGGAGTCGCCGCGGGATCAGCGTGCTGGCGGTGTACGGCGGGCAGGCCATCGACCGCCAGCTCCGCGAGCTGCGTCGCGGCGTGAGCGTGGTGGTGGGGACGCCCGGGCGCATCCTGGACCACATCCGCCGGGGGACGCTGGAGCTGGGAGACGTCCGCTACCTGGTGCTGGACGAGGCGGACGAGATGCTGGACATGGGCTTCATCGAGGACATCGACGCCATCCTCGAGGAGACCCCGCCGGAGCGGCAGACGGCGCTCTTCTCGGCCACCTTCCCCCCGCGCATCGCGGAGCTGGCGCAGCGGCACATGCGCGACCCGGCGCGGATCACGGTGCGCGCCCCGCAGCTGGAGACGCCGCTGGTCCGCCAGGTGGCCTACACCGTGGCGCGCCCCTACAAGCTGGAGGCGCTGGGGCGCATCCTGGACGTGGAGGCGCCCACTTCGGCCATCATCTTCTGCCGCACCCGCAACGAGGTGGACGAGCTGACCGAGGCGCTCACCGTTCGCGGCTACCACCCGGAGGCGCTGCACGGCGGCCTGAACCAGGCGCAGCGCGACCGCGTGATGAAGCGCTTCCGCGACGGCGCCGCCGACCTGCTGATCGCCACCGACGTGGCCGCGCGCGGGCTGGACGTGGAGCACGTCAGCCACGTGGTGAACTACGACATCCCCCAGACGCCGGAGGTGTACGTCCACCGCATCGGCCGCACGGGGCGGGCGGGGCGCGAGGGGACGGCCGTAACCATCGTGCAGCCCCGGGAGCTGGGGCTGCTCCGGGCCATCGAGCGGCTGGTGAAGCAGCCCATCGAGCAGGCGCGCATCCCCACCATCGCCGACCTGCGGACGCGCCGCCTGGAGCTGCTGCGCACCGCCATCCTGGAGACGCTGGAGGAGGACGAGTTCGACCGGTACGGCGAGATGGTGCGCTCGCTGACGGAGCAGCACGACCCGCTGGACGTGGCCGCGGCGGCCGCGAAGATGGCGGCGGACGCCACCCGCGGCGAGGAGCCGGAGGCGGGGGAGGACATCCCCCAGTGGGAGCCGAGGCAGCGGGGCGGGTGGGAGGACCGGGAGCGCGAGGCGCGCGGGCCGCGCGGGCGCCGCGACCGCGCCGAGACCCCCCGGCGGGGGCGGAGGGGCGGGAAGGAGATGACGCAGCTCTACCTGAGCGTCGGAAGGCGGCGGGGGATCCGCCCCGGCGACATCGTGGGGGCGATCACCGGCGAGGCGCGCATCCCCGGAGACGCCATCGGCGCCATCGAGATCGCGGACCAGTTCTCCCTGGTGGAGGTGGCGGAAGAGTTCGCCGAGCAGGTGATCCGCGCCATGGGCCGGGCCAGCATCAAGGGGCGGCCGGTGGGGGTTCGGAGGGCGCGCGAGGACTGAGCTCGTGGCGGGGCGGGAACGGGGTTGAACGGGTCTGGTTTTGGGCGTGCCCCTCGCTGGCGCTCGGGTCGGGCTGCGGCTCCGTGGGGCAGCAAACAACGCTGCCCAACGGAGGCGAGCCCCGCCAAACGGCCGGCGGGTCTCGCCGCTTCGCGCTCGCATCCATCACGCGGGCTTCTGCGCGGGGTCTGAAAAGCGCGACGCCGCCGCGGCTCGGGGTCGCGGCGGCGCTGTCGTGTGTCCCTGGCTCCGGAGGCGTGTCAGCGCCCGGTCGAGCCGAACCCGCCCGTCCCCCGCCCGGTCGAGCCCACCTCCCTCGCCTCCACGACCTCCGGCGCGGCGAAGCGCGCGAACACCAGCTGCGCGATGCGCGTCCCGCGGGGGATCGGCACCGATTCCG